>NZ_CP095474.1:3136029-3138878 GCF_023614315.1 Streptomyces sudanensis
ACCATCCTCCGCCCGTGCGTCCGCCCGGAGCGGAGGGGGAGGCCGGGGCGGGANGCGGAGGCGCGGGCCCCGCCGGGCGCCTCGCCGGGGGTCCTCCCCGCGGCCACCGCGCCCGCCGTGGGCCCGGCCGGGGCCTTCGGCTTCACGAACGGTACCGGCCTGGCGGTCGCGGGCGGCAGCAGCGACCCGACGGGCCGGGCCTTCGCCCCGGGCCCGAACCCCCAGTCCAGCAGCTGCCTGGCCTCCTCGTACACCGCGTTCCCGCCGCCGGAGCGCGGGTCCATCACGGTCACGACGAGGGTGCGGCCGTCGCGCCGGGCGGCGGCGATCAGGGTGTGGCCGGCACGGCTGGTGTAGCCGTTCTTCACGCCGAGGAGGCCGGGGTACCTGGCGACGCCGTCGTCACCGGTGAGCAAGCGGTTGGTGTTGCGGATGCCGTACGACCAGCCGCCCGCCGGGAACATCGCGTACGGCAGGGCGCAGTACCGGGCGAAGTCCGGGTTCCGCAGTCCCTCGCGGCCGAAGAGGGCGAGGTCGTACGCGGAGGAGACCTGGCCCGGCGCGTCGTACCCGTCCGGCGACACGACCTTCGTGTCGAGTGCGCCGAGGGACCGGGCGGTGGCCTCCATCTGGCGGGCGGTGGCCTCCCAGCCGCCGTTGAGGCCGGCCAGGACGCGGACGGCGTCGTTGCCCGAGTGCAGGAACACGCCGCGCCAGAGGTCCGCGACCCGGTACGTGACGTCCTCCTTCACGCCGACGAGGCTGCTGCCCGCGCCGAGGCCGGTGAGCTCCCGCTCGGACACGGTGTGCCGGGCGTTCTGCGACAGCCTGGGCAGCACGGTGAGCGCGAACAGCGTCTTCAGGGTGGACGCGGGCGCCAGTGGCCGGTGGGCGTCGCGGGCGGCGAGGACGTCGCCGGTGCCGGCGTCCGCGACGAGCCAGGACCGCGCCGACAGGGCGGGTGGCGGGGCGGCGCCCNNGGGGAGCCGCACCTGGGTGCCGGACCGGTGCAGCAGCGCCGGGTCGGCGCGGGCGCCGGGGCGCGGCGGCTTCGGCTCGCTCGGGCGGGGGGNGGCGGCCGACGCGACGGACGACAGCACGAGCAGCGGGGGGAGGAGGGCGAGCAGCAGGAGGGCGGCGAGACCGGTGGCGGAACGGGCCGAAGTGCTGACGATCATTCAGCCACGGTAGGAAGCCGGCGCCCGCCCCGCCGCCCGGCGGGCACCAATCGGGGGACGCCCCGCCCCTCCGGCACCGGACCGGGGGTGTCCGCGGTCGCCCGCGCCCCGGCCGCCGCCGCGACGGATCCCGCGGCCCCGGCACCGGGCCGGGCGTTCCTGCCGGTCCGGTGCCACCGGCGGCGGCCGTCGTCCGGACCGCCTCCCGGACGGCCTTCCGGACCGCCCCGGGAGGCGGGGCCGGACCGGCGGCGGGTACTCCGGAAGGGAGGCGGCCGCGGGGAGCCGGAACCGGAACCGGAGCCGGGCTCGGCCGGGCGCGGCGCGGGCACCGCGACGGCGGCGGCGACCGTGGCGACCGCGACCGCGACCACGGCGGCGGCGGACAAAGAGGCATCCGCCGGTGCGGGGCGGATGCCGGGCCACCGGAAGAAACCCGAAGAAACCCGAAGCGGACATGCAGCACATCTCGCGCTCATCGGATTCCGCTTGACCATTCGGACGTCATGCCGCCTGTTCGCGGCCGACAGGATAGGGGTCGCTCCTGAGGGGCACCTGGGAGGGAACTTCTTTCGGAGCCCGCCCCCACCCCCCGGGAGGAACCCATGAACGCGGTCCTGCACGACAAGCTCTTCATGCGCCTTCACGAACTGCCGGTGCTGGCCCACATGACCTACGACGAGACCGATCCGTACGCGGTGCGGGTGGCGTTCACGGACGGCGAGTACGTGTACGCGGAATGGCGGCTGGACCGGGAGATGCTGCGTGAGGGGATGCGGCACGAGGTCGGGGAGGGCGACGTCCGGATATGGCCGGGCGTGCACATAGAGCTGTGCGGCGAGGCCGACTTCACGGTGGGGGAGGAGCCGCTGGCGCGCTTCCTGGAGCGGACGTACGAGGTGGTGCCGGAGGGCGAGGAGCGGGTGGACGTGGACGGTCTGGTGGACCGCCTCCTCACCGCCGGCTGAGCCCCGGCCGGGACCCGGCCGGGGGCCGTGGGTCACCCGAGGGTGTCGAGGAGGCCCGCGCACGCCTGCTCGCAGCGGCGGCAGGCCTCGGCGCAGACGCGGCAGTGGTCGTGGGAGGAGGCGTGCCGTCCGCACTCCTCCGCGCAGGTGGCGCAGGCGACGGCGCAGGCGCGCAGGACGGCGCGGGTCAGGTTCGCGTCGTAGCCGGTGTGGCGGGACAGGACGGAGCCGGTGGCCTGGCACACGTCGGCGCAGTCCATGTTGGTGCGGATGCACGTGGCGAGGGCGTCGAGGTGCCCGGGCTCCGACAGGCACGCGTCGGCGCAGGCGCCGCACGCCTGGGCGCAGACGGTGCACTGCTCGATGCAGTCGAGGAGCTTTCGGCGGTCGACCCCGCCGAGGTCGGCGGGATAGGTGCGCAGCATGTCCTCGGCGACGAGGGAAGCCATGGGGATTCCTCCTCCCGTGAGCGGTTCCTTCTCCGTACGGCCAGTCTCCCGCCGGGGCGGGGAGACCGCAGCGGGAGCGGGCCCGCGGGACCCGCCCGGCGGCCCTCGGACCGGCCGCGGCTAGGCTGCGCGCCCATGACCCCCAGCCGACCGGCGGGCCGTTCCGGCTCCGGCGGGCGCACCGCCCGGACCCGGGGCGCCCGTGCGCACCGCGTCCCCGCCCCCGACGGCCCGCTGATCGGCGCCGTCGCCCT
>NZ_CP095474.1:3138883-3235030 GCF_023614315.1 Streptomyces sudanensis
GGGCGCTGGGCGCGGGGGCGCGGTACGGGCTGGCGCTGGCGCTGCCCGCCGCGCCGGGCGCCTTCCCCTGGGCGACCCTGGGGACGAACGTCGCGGGCTGCGCCCTCATGGGCGTGCTCGCGGCGGTGCTCGACGGGGCGCGGCGCCCGCACCGCCTGCTGCGGCCCCTGGTGGGCACGGGGCTGCTGGGCGGGTTCACGACGTTCTCGGCGTACGCCCTGGAGACCCACGCGCTGCTGGAGCGGGGGCGGACCCTGACGGCGTTCGCCTACCTGGCGGGCACCCTGGTCGCGGCGCTCACGGCGGTCGCGGTGGCGGCGCGGGCGACGCGGAGCCTGTCGGCCCGGCGCGCGGGAAGGGGTGCGGCCGGATGACGTGGCTGCCGGTCGTGGTGGGCGGCGCGCTGGGGGCCGTGCTGCGGTACCTGGCCGATCTGATCGTCCGCTCCCGCTGCGACCCGGACTTCCCGTGGGGGACCCTGGCGGTCAACGTGCTGGGCTCGCTCACCCTGGGCGTCCTCACGGGCGCGGCGGTGGCGGCCCCCGTCCACGCCCTGCTGGGCACCGGCCTGTGCGGCGCGCTGACCACGTACTCCACGTTCTCGTACGAGACCCTCCGCCTGGGCCGCGAGGGCCCCGTCCGGTACGCGGTCGCCAACGCGGCGGCCACGGTCGCCGCCTCCCTGGGCGCGGTGGCGGCGGGCCTGGCCCTGGGCCGGATGCTCGGCACCTGACCGCAGCGGTGCGCGGGACCGGAGGCGCACGGGTACGGGCGCGCCGGGACGCGTCGTGCGCCGTCTCGTCCGGGCGGTGTGGATAGCGTGGCAGGCCACACCGAGGAAGTGGCTCGCGAACCGCTGGGGGATCGTCATGGCCGGACCGCCCGAGGGGATGCCCGTCTGGGTGGACGCGATGTTCACCGACCTGGAGGGCGCCCGGGGTTTCTACTGCGACGTGCTGGGCTGGACCTTCCGCGAGGAGGTCACGGAGCACGGCGGTCATGTGCGGGCGTACGCCGGCGGCAGGGCGGTCGCCGCGCTCGTCCCGCCCGTGCCGGACCGGGACGACGAGGCGGCGCGGTCCGCCTGGTGCCTGTACTTCGCCTCGTCCGACCCGGAGGCCGTCGCGCGCCGGGTGCGGGAGAACGGCGGCCGGGTCGTCGCGGGGCCGTCGGTGTCCGGGGGGCAGGGGACGGTGCTGCTCGCCCGCGACCCGGGCGGGGCCGTCTTCGGGGTGCGGCGGCCGGGGGCCGGTCCGGGCTTCGAGGCGCGGGGCGTGCCCGGCGCGTACCGCTGGGCGGAGGTCAACACGCGGGACGCGGCGGGGACCGACGCGTTCTTCTCCGCGGTCCTCCCGTTCACGGTGGGACCGCCGGCGGACGCGGACTTCGCGGTCCTCCGCGCGGGGGGCGAGCCGGTGCTCGGCCGGAGGAGGATGGGCGAGGACTTCCCGCCGGACATGGGGGCGTTCGTCGGGGTGCACTTCGCCGTCGACGACGTCGACGCGGCGGTCGGGCGGGCCACCACCCACGGGGCCAAGCTGGTGTCCGGGCCGGTGAACGGGCCGTTCGGGCGGTTCGCGACGCTCGTGGACCCCCAGGGCGCGGCGTTCTCCCTGACCGGCCCCTCCGGGGCGGAGGGCGGAGCGCCCGGGACCGCCGGACCCTGACCCGGGACCGCCGGACCCTGACCCGGCACCGGGTCGCCCTCCCGCCCCCGGCCGCCCCTCGGCCCGTCCGGGCGCCGCAGGTCCGGCCGTCCGGCGCCGTCCGGTCGTCGCCGGGGCACGCCGGCCCGCGGCTCAGCCGACCGGGTCCAGATGGCCGAGGAGGACCGCGGAGAACTCCTCGGCCCCGCGCAGCCGGGCGCGCAGCGTCTCGCACCGCGCCTCGACGGCGCTCCGGTACGCGGCGAGGCGGGCCCGCAGCCGCTCCCGCTCCTCACCGGACGGCGGGTCGTCCGACGCGCCCAGCCGGTCGACGAGCCCCAGCAGGTCGCGCACCTCGTCCACGGTGAAACCCAGCGGCGCCATCCGGCCCACCAGCAGGAGCCGCTCCACGTCGGCCTCGGTGTACAGCCGGAAACCGCCCCTGGTGCGGGCGGACGGGGCGGCGATGCCCACGTCCTCGTAGTGGCGGATCGCCCGCAACGACAGGCCGGTCCGCTCGGCCACCTCGCCGATCCGCATCTGCCACCGCTGGTCGTCCGCCATCACCGCGCCCGCCTGCCTCGTCGCCGTCCGCGCACGCCCGCGCGTCCGCGCGCCCACGCCGGATCGGCCCAGCTTACGTACGGGGCGCCCGCCTGCCGTGACGGCGTCGGCGCGCCGCCGTCACGGTGCCACGAACTGCGTAAGGATCGCCTGCACCTCGTAGATGTCGACGCCCTTGGTGAACGTCTTCTGGACGGGGACGGAGTTGCCGGAGATCCAGATCTTCAGCTCGGCGTCGAGGTCGAAGGTGCCCGCCGTCTCCACCGCGAAGTGCGTGATGCTGCGGTACGGGATCGAGTGGTACTCGACCTTCTTGCCCGTGATCCCCTGCTTGTCGACGAGGATCAGGCGGCGGTCGGTGAACAGGATCGTGTCGCGGATCAGGAGGAACGCGGCGTGCACCCGCTCGCCGGGGCCGAGGAGCCGCGCGTACTCCTGCTGCGCGTTCGCCGGGTCGATGGTGTGCGCGTTGCCGAACAGTGCCATGAGGCCCCCCGTGAAAGGAATCGTGCGATCGTCGCACTGTACCGGCGCCGGGCGGTGGTNGGGNGGTGNTTNNNCNNNNTGCCGACGGGGCGGTGCCGGTTCCGGAACAGCTCCTTCCGCTTGTCGGCGCCCGTGGCGCGGCGTCCCCGTCCGCCGGGCACCGCNNCCGCCGTCCGCCGGGGCCGCCGGGTCGCCGCCGGGGCGCGCGCCGGGCGGTCGGCGGAGGAGGAGCGCGCCCCCTGTGGGCCGGACGGGTGGTCCTTCCGCGCTCGGCCCGTCCCGCCGTCGCCCGGCGGTTACCTTGTGGCCTCCGCCCCCGGGACCGTCGTGCCGTGGTGTGCCCGCGGTGTGCCCGCGGCGCCCCGGTCCCGGCGGTCCCGCCGCGGGCGGCGGCCGACGCGGCGTACACGGTTCCGGAACACCGGAAGGTGCAGGAAGACCATGACGACGACATCCGACGGCGCGTCACGACCGGGAAGTCCGCTTCCGGCAGGGGGTCCCGGCGCGGGGTTCGGCTCCCCTCCGGCCGACGAGGCGGAGGAGGCGGCCCGGCGCGCGGTGCTGCGGGCCACCGACCACCTGCTGGCCCGCCGGCATGCCGGGGGGTGGTGGAAGGAACCCTTCCGGACCGATGTGAGCTACGACGCCCACGACCTGTTCCTGCGGCATCTGCTGGGCGTCCCGGACGAGCGGGTGGCCGCGGCGAGCGGCCGGTGGATCCGGTCGCACCAGAGCGCGGACGGCTCCTGGCCCCTCGTCTTCGGCGGGGCGGGCCACCTGGGGACCACCGTCCAGGCGTACGTGGCGCTCCGGCTCGCCGGGGACGGCCCGGACGAGGAGCACATGCTCCGGTGCGCGGCGTGGGTGCGCGCGCGGGGCGGCGTCCCGGCCGCCCAGCTGACGGCCCGCGTGTGGCTGGCCATGTTCGGCTGGTGGAGCTGGGACGACCTCCCCGAGATCCCGCCGGAGATCATCTCCCTGCCCGCGTGGGCGCCCCTGAACATCTACTCCTTCGGCGCCGTCATGCGGCCGGCGCTCGTGGCCCTCGCCGTCATCAGCGCGCACCGGCCCGTGCGGCCGGCCCCCTTCGGCATCGACGAGCTCTTCGTCGTGCCCGGCGCCTCCGGGCGCGCCCCCGTACGGGCCGGCGGCTGGGAGGGCGCCTACTGGCGCCTGAACGCCGTTCTGCGCGCCGGCCGCAGGGCCTTCCCCCCGCCGCTGCGCAGGGCCGCGACGAACGCCTGCGTCCGCTGGCTCCTCGAACGCCAGGAGACGGACGGCAGTTGGGGGGCGTGCACCCCGATGACCACCTGGGTGGTCCTCGCCCTGCACCTGTGCGGCTATCCGCCGGACCACCCGGCGCTCAAGGCCGCCTGGCGGTTCCTGGAGGACTGCGCCGTCTGGCACGAGGACGGCGCACGGGAGCTGCAGACCGTCCACAGCCCGGTGTGGGACACCTGCCTGTCCCTCACCGCGCTGCTCGACGCCGGCCTGCCCGCCGACCACCCGGCACTGGTCGAGGCCGCCGACTGGCTGCTCACCCGGCAGGCCGAGCGGCCCGGCGACTGGGCCGTGCGGCGCCCCCGGCTCGCCCCCGGCGGCTGGGCGTTCCAGTTCCACAACCGGGCCTATCCCGACAACGACGACACCGCCGAGGCGGTCCTGGCGCTGCTCCGCGTCGCCCACCCCGACCGGGCGCGCGTCGGCGGCGCGGTGGACCGGGCGGCGCGGTGGGTCCTCGGCATGCAGAGCGGGAACGGCGGGTGGGGGGCCTTCGACGCCGACAACACCGGCTCCCTGCCCGGCCGGCTCCCCTTCTTCGACTTCGGCGAGTACTGCGTCGACCCGCCCACCGCCGACGTCACCGCCCACGTGGTGGAGATGCTGGCCGCCCTCGGGATGGAGCACGACCCCCGCACCCGGCGCGCCGTCCGCTGGCTGCTCGACCGGCAGGAGGACAGCGGTGCGTGGTACGGGCGCTGGGGGGTGAACCACGTCTACGGGACCGGCTGCGTCGTCCCGGCGCTCGTCGCCGCCGGGGTCCCCGCCCGCCACCCCTCCGTCCGGCGCGCCGTCGACTGGCTGACGTCCGTGCAGAACGCGGACGGCGGCTGGGGCGAGGACTGGGAGTCGTACGCCGACCCGGAGCGCGCCGGCCGGGGCCCGTCCCTGCCCTCGCAGACCGCCTGGGCCCTGCTGGCCCTGCTCGCGGCGGGGGAGCGCGACAGCGCCGCGGTCCGCGACGGGGTGCGCTGGCTGACCGAACGGCAGACGGACCAGGGGACCTGGGAGGAGCCGGAGTTCACCGGCACCCTCGTCCCCCGGGCCGTGGCCTGCAGGTACGACTCCTACCGGCACGTCTTCCCGCTGACGGCGCTGGGCCGCTACGTCCACCGCCGGGGCCCCGGCGNCGCGGCGGCCNGCCCCCCGCCCGGCGGGGCGCGGCCCGGGCCGGAGGCGTAGGCGGCGCCCGGCGGCCTCCCGTCAGCGGGGGGCCGCCGGCAGGGGCGCGCCGGCGTCCGGGGCCGGGCGGGTCCCGTGGTGGGAGCGGGTGCGGACCTGGAGGACGAGCAGGGCCAGGGCGCCGGCCGCGGCGGACCAGACGAGTGAGAGCAGTGCGTGGGGCCACGGGGTGAGGGCGGTGAACGCCGAGGCCAGCGCCGACTGGTTCGCGCCGTACAGGGGGAGGGCGGTCAGGCCGGCCAGGTCGGCGACGTTGAGGACCGGGTTCTGCAGTCCGGTGTCGACCAGGCTGAGCATGATGACGAGGAAGAACCCCTCCAGCTCGCCGCGCACCAGCGAGCCGAGGAGGAGGCCGATGCCGCCGTATACCAGGCCGGCGCCGAGGACGGCGAGGCCCAGGGGGACCGGCTGCCGCACGGGCAGGGAGGCCCACAGCACGGCCGTGGTGTAGAGGGCGAGGAGCGCGGCGACGAGGGCGACGGCGGTGACCTTCGCCATCAGCAGCGGCAGCCGGGGGTAGCCGGCCAGCAGGAGCCGGCGGTCCACCTCCCCGGCCTTGAACGTCTCCATGAACATCGTGAAGCCGGTGACCAGGGTGACCGCGGCGAGGGCGTTGGCCACCTGGCCGACGTGGTGGGCCGGGGCGAGGGCGGTGACGCCGGCGGAGTCCAGGGGGAAGCGCACCGGCCGGTCCGAGGCGCACACGCGCGCCACGGTGATCCAGGCGGGGATGAACGCGACCGCCAGGAAGACGGCCAGCCGGTTGCGGAGGTGGCCGCGCAGGGTGCAGCGCAGCATCTCGGTGAACGCCGTCCGGTGGAACCTCATCGGGTGGGCTCCTCGATGTCGAGGCGGCCCCCGCGCAGGTGGCCGACCGCGTCGAAATGGTGCAGGTCGTGCAGGAGGTGCGAGACCACGACGATCGACCGGCCCTGGTCGCGCAGGCGGGTGGCCAGGGCCCAGAAGCGCTGGTGGGTGTCCCAGTCGAAGCCCTGGTAGGGCTCGTCCAGCACCAGCAGCCGCGGGTCGTGCATCAGGGCGAGCAGCAGGTTCAGCTTCTGGCGGGTCCCCCCGCTGAGCTCCCCGGAGCGCCGCCGTCCGCAGTCGGCGAACCCCAGGAGGTCCATCAGCTCGTGGGCGCGCTCCAGCGTCGGCAGCCGGTAGGCCACCTGGAACAGCCTCAGGTGCTGCCCGACGGTGAACGAGTCGTTCAGCACGGCCTGCTGCGGGCAGTACCCGACCGGCCCGTCCCGCTCCACCGTCCCCCGGTCGGGCGGCACCTGCCCCACGGCGATCCGCAGCAGCGTGCTCTTGCCCGCGCCGTTCTCGCCGACGATCCCGACCAGCGACCCGGCGGGCACGTCCAGGTCGGCGCCGCGCAGGACCTGCCTGCCGCCGTACGCCTTCCACACGCCGCTGATGCGCAGCCGCGGCCGCCGCTCCGTCGTCTCCGGTCGCATGTCGTGCCTCTCCGGTCAGCGAAGGGTGTAGAGGGAGGCGGCGAGGGCGAGGGTGTACCACTGCTCGACCAGGCGGTAGGTGTGCTGGTCGCTCCTCTGGCCGCGCCGCAGCACCACCCGGAACGCCAGCAGCAGGCTCAGCCCGCCCAGGACGACGTCCGTGGCGACGATCCACCAGTGCGGGCCGGCGGGCGCCATCAGGAAGTGGTGGATGGCGAGGGGGCCGAGGGCGAAACCGGCGCACAGGAAGACGCGGGTGTTCCGCTCGCCGAACACCAGCGGCATGGTGGAGCGGCCGACCGCCCGGTCGCCGGTGATGTCGCGGAGGTCCTGGACGGACATGAGGAGGGTGACGGTGATCGTCAGGGTCACGATCCAGCGCCACGCGTCCGGCGTGACGGGGGCGACGATCTCCCAGGCCGCCGCCAGCTGGGCGACGACCCCGATCCCGGCGTAGAGGTTCCTGCCGAGCCAGTGGCGCCCCCACCCGCCCTCGTGCTGGAGCAGCGAGAGGACCTGCCACAGCAGGGCCCACTCCAGCACGCCCAGGAACCAGCCGTAGAGGGGGAAGGCGACCCGGACGGCGATCAGGCGAAGCCGGGCGCCCCTGACGCTGCTCCGGCCGCTGACCAGCGGGCGGAGGGGCTTGTTGACGCGGTCCTCCTCAAGGCCGACGAGCTGGTTGGCCAGGGTGTGCTCGTAGACGAACAGCCAGAAGTACAGCACGCCCGAAGCGACGGCCACCGCCGTCTCCGCCGGGGGCAGCCGGGTGTGCACGGCGGCCGCCAGCACGAAGCAGGTGGCGGGGAAGAGGGTGGTCCAGCGGTCGGAGCGGATGAAGAGCCAGCTCACGTGGATCTCCCGCCAGACGGTCCGCCACACCGTCCTGCGCGTGTTCGTCGTCATCGTCGTCATCGCTCGGCTCCGTGCCTCCGGTCGGGGCGGGTGCCCGCCCGCTCGCCGGTCCTCATGCCGTCCGGCGCACGGCCGCTTCCGCCACGTTCACCAGCGTGCGGATCACGTCCGGAGGGAAGGGCGCCGAGGCCAGGGCGCTCAGGGCCTGCTGGTACCGCTCCTCGATCATCCGCTCGACCGCGGCCCGGGCCCCGGTGTCCGTGAGGATGCCGCGCACCTCGGCCGCCTCCCGCTCCCCGAGGAGGGGGTCGCCGACCAGCTCGCGCAGCCGGTCCGCCTGGGCGGGCGAGCCGGCGCGCACGGCGTGGGCGACGAGACTGGTGCACTTCCCCTCGCGCAGGTCGTCCAGGTGCGACTTGCCCATCCGCTCCGGGTCCCCGAACACCCCGAGCACGTCGTCCCGGAGCTGGAACGCCTCCCCGAGGGGCACCCCGTAGGCGCTGCACGCGTCCATGACCGGCTGTCCGGCGCCGGCCAGGGCGGCCCCGACCTGCAGGGGGCGTTCGACCGTGTACTTGGCGGTCTTGTAGCGCACGACGGTCAGCGCGGTCTCGACGTCCACCCCGAGGTCGCCGGTGGTCAGGAGGTCCAGGTGCTGGCCGGCGATCAGCTCGCTGCGCGCGAGGTCGACGCAGTGCAGCACGGCGACCCGGTGGGCCTCGGGCATGAGCGTGGTGTGCAGGAGTTCGTCGGACCAGACGAGGGCGAGGTCGCCCACCAGGATGGCGCCGCCGAGGCCGAACTGCTCGGCCGTGGACGGCAGGTGGTGGTGGTCGGCCAGCCGCCGGTGGACCGTGGGCCGGCCGCGGCGGCTGTGGGCGCCGTCCATGATGTCGTCGTGGATCAGGGCGCAGGCGTGCGCCAGCTCGATGGAGGCGGCCAGCCGGACGGCCTGCCCGGGGTCCCCGCCGCCGCCCGCCGCGCGCCATCCGGCGATGCACAGCAGCGGGCGGATCCGCTTGCCCGAGTCGAGGAAGTCGCGCAGCAGCATGGCCAGTGCCGCCTGCCGGGGGACCGGGGCGGTGTCCGCCTTCTCCGTCAGGAACTCGTGGAGGAGGTCGT
This sequence comes from Streptomyces sudanensis, assembly GCF_023614315.1. Lineage (NCBI taxonomy): Bacteria > Bacillati > Actinomycetota > Actinomycetes > Kitasatosporales > Streptomycetaceae > Streptomyces > Streptomyces sudanensis. The sequence continues at coordinate 3,147,480 of NZ_CP095474.1, forward strand.
CGATGGCCGTGCGGGGGGCGAAGAAGTCGGACTCGACCGTCGGTGTTTCGGCAATCATGAAATCGCATCCCTGGATCGGCGGCTGGCCTGCGTGCTCCGGCGAGCCGGCGGCCCGTGCCGTCGGCGGCGTCGCCGCGGGCGGCACGGGCGGTGCCGGAAAGCGCCCTTCCGATGGCCGGGGCGGCGCGTCCGCCTTCTCCGTCCGGCGGGCAGGCGTTTCCCAGCAAACCCGGAAACACGGAAATTCACCACAACCCCGGCAGGGCGTACGGATGTGTAGATCAGGGCGCTTTCACTCCCGAACGCGCCGGTACACCCCAGTTCCCGCCGACGGGTCCCCGCGCCCCGCGGCGGATGCCGGGCGGGGCGTCACACCGTGCGGTGCAGCAGGAACGCCGGCAGCGCTTCGAGGTCGCGGCGGGCGCCGGGGGCGAGGGGCACGCCGTGCAGGGAGCGGTGTGCGGCGGCCAGGTGCCGCCGGGCCTCGCCCAGGGCGGCCCCGCGCCCGCCGGCCCGCTCGACGAGGTCGGCCGCGCGGGCGGCGGCCCGGTCGTCGAGGGTGCCGGCCGGGCCGGGCGCGTCGAGCAGGGCGGCCAGTTCGCGGGCGGCGGGGACGTCGGCGGCGAGGGCCGCGAGGACCGGGTACGTCTTCTTCCGCCGGCGCAGGTCGCCGTGGACGGGCTTGCCGGTCGCCGCCGGGTCGCCCCACACGCCCAGCAGGTCGTCGACGACCTGGAACGCCACGCCCAGGTGCCGTCCGGCCCGGTCCAGCGCGGCGACCGTCGCCTCGGGCGCCCCGCCGAGCAGCGCCCCGAGGGCGGCCGCGCAGCCCAGGAGGGAGCCCGTCTTGTGCTCGGCCATCCTCCGGTACGCGCCGGGCCGCACCGCGCCGGGACCCGTCCAGGGGCGGTCCTCGAAGCACAGGTCCTCCGCCTGGCCGCGCACGAGGTCGGCGAGCGTCCCGCTCAGGCGCCGCACGGCCGGGCCGGCGTGCGCGCCGGGCGCCTCCGCGAGCGCCTGCACGGCGAGCGCGAACAGGGCGTCGCCGGCGAGGACGGCCGGGCCGGTGCCGTACGCCTTCCACACCGTCTCGCGCCGCCGGCGCACCGTGTCGCCGTCCATGACGTCGTCGTGGAGCAGCGAGAACGCGTGGACCAGCTCCACGGCCACGGCGCCCGCCACGGCGGCCCGGCCGTCCGCCCCGACCGCCTCGGCGCCCAGCACGGCGAGGGCCTGGCGGACGCCCTTCCCCTCGGACGCGCCCGGCGCGGGCGTGCCGGTCACGTCGCTCCAGCCGAGGGAGAACGCGGCCATCTCCCCGGTCCACGGGTGCAGCCGCCCGACGGCGCGGACGAGCGCGGGCCGCACCAGGGCCCGGCAGCGCAGGAGGAGCGCGGTGGCGCCGGCGTGCGCGCCGGGGGCCGTACGCGCGCCGGGGATCGGCCGCGCGTCGGGAGCCGTACGCGCGTCGGGTCCCNGCANCNGNCNNACGGGCGGNGGCCGCCGCCCCCGTCCCCGGCACCCGGGCCGGGGCCGGCAGCGGCCTCACCGCCCCACCGCCTTCCCGGCGGCCGGCAGCGGTCCCACGCCCAGCTCGGCGGCGGCCTTCTCCACCATGTCGCGGGCGTGGCGCAGCCCGATCCGGTCCAGGGCGTCCCGCAGCTCCGCCAGTTCGGCGGTGGTCGCGGCGGTGTCGCGGCCCAGCCGGGCGCGCGACTTGGCCAGGCCCAGCCGGGACAGCGCGGTGCCGCGCGGCTCGCCCATGGCGCGGAACTCCTCCAGCGCCCGCGTGTACGCGTCGCGCGCCTCCTCGTACCGGCCGGCCCGGTACAGGACGTTGCCGCGCATCTTGCGGTTGTACGCCAGGGCGCCGGACAGCCGCATGTCGCGGCAGGCCGCCTCGGCCTCGGACAGCAGCCGCAGCGCCCGCTCGACGTCCCCGTCCCGTACGGACACCACGTCGGCGATCCCGCGCAGCGCCCACGCCCGGCCGCGCCGGTCGTCGGCCCGCCCGGCGATCTCGGCGGCCTCCTCGAACAGGGCGAGGGCCCGGTCGTACGCGCCGGTGTTGCGGTGCATCTGGGCGATGCCCTCCAGCGCCCACACGGTGTGCCGGGCCTCGCCGCGCCGCCGGGCCTCGACGAGGAGCTGCTCGTGGAGCTCGCCGACGGCCCGGTAGTCGCCCTGTATCCGCCCGGTCTCGGCGAGGCCCGCCAGGGAGTAGCCGCGGACGACGACGTCCCCGCCGCGCTCGCCCGCGTCGGCCGCGAGGCGCAGCAGCCGGTACGCGAGGGCGAGGGCGCCGCGCTGCCGGGCGAGGGTGCCGCCGCTCCACAGCGCCCACGCCATCGCCCCCGCGTCCCCGGCGTCCCGCGCGGCCCGGAAGCTGGCCTTCCACGCCCGGTCGGCGTCCTCGGCGCGCCCGAGCCGCCGGTACGCCTCCGCGACCGCGAGCCCGCACCGCGCCGCCTCCCGCCGCTCCCCGGCGGCCTCGGCGGCCCGCAGTTCCCGGACGCCCCGCTCCAGGACCTCGGTCAGCGACGAGTTCACCGACAGCGACCCCAGCGCCCCCTGGTACTCGGGCGCCACCGCCCTGCCCCGCACCGCCGGGCCCGCCGTCCCCGATGTCCGACCCACCGTCATGTCCCCTCCGTCGTCCGGTTCTCACCGATCAAGACGGTATGAGCGGGCGGAGGTTCCGCGAGTCCCCCGCCGTGCGGGTCGTGGGTCATACCTGAGTGCTACGCCGCCGCGCGGCGTCGTCACCGAGACGTACGGGACCGGAGGGCGGATCCGGGCGGGGGCCGGGGCGGGCGGTGGGACCTCACCCCACCAGGGTGCCGGTGTCCAGGCGGCTGAGGCGGTCGGGGTCGGTGAGGAGGTCCAGGGACGTGACGCGGGCGCCGTGGACCGTGAAGGACATCACCGAGACCACCCGGCCCTCCGACACGGCGAGGACGCCCGGCGCACCGTTGACCAGGACCGGATGGGCGGCCTCCGCGAGGCGGGCGAAGACGACGGCCTGGGAGGCGACGGTCCTCGCGCCCCGGCGCAGCACGCTCGGGCGGAGGGTGCCGCCGTCGGAGCGCGCCACCACGTCCGGGTCCAGCACGGCGGTCAGCGCGTCCAGGTCGCCGCCGCGGGCCGCCGCCAGGAACGCCTCCACCACCCGGCGGCGGTCCGCGTCGCCGTCCGGCAGGGGCACCGCCGCCCGGACGCGGTGGCGGGCGCGTTCGGCGAGGGTCCGGGCCGATTCGGCCGTACCGCCCAGCACCTCCGCGACGTCCTCGAAGGGCACCGCGAACAGGTCGTGCAGCACGAACGCCAGCCGCTCGGCCGGGCTCAGCGCGTCCAGCACGATCATCAGGGCGAAGCCCGCCTCGTCGGCGACGAGCGCGGCCTGCTCGGGGTCCGGCCCGGAGACCGGGCTGACGACCGGGTCGGGCAGCCGCATCCGCCCGTCCTCGCCCAGGAGCGGCTCCGTGCGGCGGGCCGCGCGGGCGCGGAGCCGGTCCAGGCAGACGCGGGCGACGGCCGCGGTGAGCCGGCCGACCGGGTCCGGTGCGTCGCCGTCACCGGCGGGATCCAGCCGCAGCCGCGCCTCCCGCACCGCGTCCTCCGCGTCGCCGAGTGAACCCAGCATCCGGTAGGCCACCGCCCGCAGCCGGGGCCGGTGCTCCTCGAACCGTTCCGCCGATGCTCTTTTCTTGCTCATCTCGCCCGTCCCCGTGTCCTGAATCGTCCTGTCGCCGTGAGGACCATACGGCGCGGGGGCCGGTCGCGGCAGGCGGTCGGCGGAACGGGTGGGCGCGAAGTCGCGGGACCGGCGCATCGGGGCGCTCGGCCCCCACTTTTCGCTGAACATGCTCAGTGAGTATGCTCAGCGACATGTCCGAGACTTCGAACACCCCTCCGGGGGTACGGCAGCAGCGCAAGCAGCGGACGCGGCAGGCGCTCCTCGCGGCCGCGCGGCGGGTGCTGGAACGGCGCGGCACGAGCGGGCTCACCACGCGGGAGGTCGCCGCCGAGGCGGGCGTCGCCGCCGGGACCTTCTTCGTCCACTTCCCCGACCTGGGCACCCTCGTCGAGACCCTCCTCGACGAGCACGTCGGTCGCGCCCTCGACACCGCCCTGCGCACCCTCCCCGAGGACGGCGACCCGGTCGCCCGCCTCGTGCACGTCGCCGCGGAGCTGTACGACAGCTACGACCGCGAACCGGAGCTGTCCCGCCAGTACCTCTCCGCCTCCCTCTTCCACCACCACCCCGACGGGCCGACCGAGCGCCGGATGGCGGAGTTCCGCGTCTGGGTGGCCGGCGAGTTCGCCCGGGCCGCCGACGCGGGGACGATCCCGCCGATCGACCCGGAAGTGGCGTTCACCGCGTACTTCTCCCTCTACCTCGGCGTCCTCGTCGCCGGGCTGCGCGGCGAGCTGGACCCCGCCGACCGGGTCCGGCTGCTCGAAGCGGCGCTGCGGCGGATCGTCGGCACGACGGGGGAGGAGCGGGCATGAGGATCCTCGTCGCGGGCGGCGGCATCGGCGGCCTGACCGCCGCGCTCGCCCTGACCCGCTCCGGCCACGACGTCACCGTCGCCGAGCGCGCCCCGCGGTTCGCGCCCGCCGGGGCCGGCATCGTCATGGCGCCCAACGCCCTGCGCGTGCTCGACGCGCTCGGCGTCGACCTGGTGCCGCACAGCCTGCCCCTGCCGTCGTTCGACGTGGCGGCGGCGGACGGGACGGTGCTGCGGAGCGTCGGGACCCAGGACCTGGCGGGCGGGTACGGGCACACCCGCGCCCTGTCCCGCACGGCCCTGCACACGGCGGTCCTGGAGGCCCTCCCCCCGGCCGCCCGGCCCGTCCACGACCGCGCGGTCGCCTCCCTGCGCGACACGGGCACCTCGGTGGCCGTCCGCTTCGAGGGCGCCGCGCCGGACGCGCCCGAGGAGGCCTACGACCTCGTCGTCGGCGCCGACGGCATCCGCTCCACCGTCCGCGCGCACGCCGCCGCCCGCCCGCCGGCCCTCCGCCACAGCGGCCTGACCTGCTGGCGCGGCCTCACCGACAACCCCGGCGTCACCTCGGCGGTCGAGTCCTGGGGCCCCGGCACCCGGTGCGGGCTCGTGCCGCTGCCCGACGACCGGCTGTACTACTACTTCGTCCGCCCGGCCCCGCGCCGCGCTCCCGCACCCCGGTGGCCGGACGGGTTCCGCGACGTCTTCGCCCACCACCGGGGCGCGCCGGCCCGCCTCCTCGACTCGCTGGCCGGACCGCCGCCCCTCCACCACGACCTGGAGGAACTGGACACCCCGGTGTGGGGGCGGGGCCGGGTGCTGCTGCTGGGCGACGCGGCGCACGCGATGACCCCGAACCTCGGGCAGGGCGCGGCGATGGCCGTCGAGGACGCGTACGCCCTGGCCCTGGCCCTGCGCCCGGGCGCCGAGGGCGCGGCGGAGCGGTACCGCGCGCTGCGGCACCGCCGCGTGCGGGCGCTGCAGCTGGCGTCCCGCCACAGCGGGACGGTCGCCGGCTGGCGCAACCCGGCGGCCCGCGCCCTGCGCGAGGCGGTGTTCCGCCGCATGCCGGACTCCTTCACGGAACGCCAGTACCGGAGCCTGGTCGACCCGGCGCTCGCACTGCTGCGGCACCCGCTGGCGTGAGGGCGGCGCCGGGGCGGTCAGCCGGTCCGGTGGCGGTGCGCCAGGGGGTCCAGGACCGCGCCGCGGCCGGTCTGCACGGCCTCCACCGCCGCCTGGTGCAGCGCGCGGCTCTCCTCCTCGGACCGGCACGGCACGGGGCTGCCGGCCATCGTGTACCAGTCGGAGCCGCCGCTGTACTGGACCGCGACGTCCGCCTCGGTGCCCTGCCAGGTGGTGTGCACGCTCAGGTTCCCCGTGAGCACTCCCAGTTCCACGGTCCGGACGCCGCCCGCACCCGCGAAGACGTTGACCGTCGTCCATGACGCCCAGCCGCTCATACCCGCACCCCTCTCGCCGTACCGCGCGGCTCACCGGAGGGAGGGCGGCGCCGGACGAAGGCGGAGCAGGGGGGTTCGCCCGGCGCTTTCCGAGGGGGCCGGAGAGCGTGCGTCGGTCCTAGCAACCACCATGCGCCGGACGGCCGGGCGAAGTCGACCCGAGCGGCCCGGGAATCCGGTGGGATTCCCGGCGGCGGGGCACCCGGCCGGCCCCGCCGCCGGGGCCGGGAACGCCGGTCCCCGCCCTCCGGACGGCGGCGGGGCGTATATCCCGCCGGAACGGGGGGACCCGGAAGAACGGGGATCCGCAGCCGCGAGCCACGAGGATGGGGTGTACGCGCATGACGACCCGCCACATGACGCGAACGCGAGAACGACCCGAACGGATCGGTGTCCGCCCCGCGGAGGACGTCGAGTCGGTGTACCGGACCCTCGCCGCCGAGGCCGGCCGGGCCGCGGCGCGAGGGGAGGCCGGCGACGGGCCCGCGCCGGGCCGCGGCGCACCGTGGGGCACCGGGCGGACGCCGGCCCCGGACCCCGGCCGCGAGCAGGCGCGGGAGGGCGCGCGGCAGCCGGTGCGGCAGGGCGCCGTCCCCGGCGGCGCCGGGGACGAACCGCCCGGCGCCGCGTCCGAGGGCGCCGCCGACGCCTACCGCTGGGCGCTGGCCCGCGAGGGGCACGGTCCGGTCACGGGCGTCCCCACCCGCGAGGTGCCGGACCTGTGGCGGCTGACCGCGGAGGCGGACGCCGCCGCGGTACTGCTCGACGACCCCGTGTGCCCGCCGGAGGAGCGCGCCTACGTACGGGGCGTGCACGACGCGCTGGCCTGGCTCTGCGGCCACAGCGACGAACGCGCCGGGTGACCGGCCGCCCGACCCCTCGGTCGCGCCGGCCGTCCCGGCCCCTGTGCCCCTGCCCCCGCAGTCCGGGCGCGACCGCCCGGGCCGCCCAGGCCGCCCCGCCTGGGCCGCCCGGGCGGCCTCGCCCGGGCCGCCCGGGCCGCCCCGCCTGGACCGCCCGCCGGGAGCCGCCGCACCACCCCGGGCCGCCCCCGTACGGGCGCCCGCCGTTCCGGGGCTCCTCGCCGCCCTGCGCTCCTCAGCGCTCCGGGGGCGCCTCGCCGCCCGTACCCCCCGTGCGGCCGGGGCCGGTCCGCGGGCCGGCGTGCCGCGCCCGCAGCTCCTCGTTGAGCCGCTGGGCCTCCTCCAGCTGGTCCTCCAGGATGATGATCCGGCAGGCGGCCTCGATGGGGGTGCCCTGGTCGACGAGCTCGCGGGCCCGCGCGGCGATCCGGAGCTGGTAGCGGGAGTACCGGCGGTGGCCGCCGTCCGACCGCAGCGGGGTGATGAGCCGGGCCTCGCCGAGCGCGCGGAGGAAGGCCGGTGTGGTGCCGATCAGCTCCGCGGCGCGGCCCATGGTGTAGGCCGGGTAGTCGTCGTCGTCGAGGTTGTCGGCGGGGTTCTGCCGCCCTCCTGGAGCCATGCGCGCCTTTCGTCCTGGGCGTCCGGGCGAGGCCGGCCTCACGGACGGTGATGTACCTCGCGCGGGAACGGTAGCCGCCGCGAGTGGCGAATGTCTATTCCGGCCGGTGCAGATTCCCACCGGGCGGGACGCCAGATTTCCTCCGCCGGGAAAATGGCCCGCCCGAATTCCGTGCGGATGCGAAATCCGCGTGCTAGTGTCGTAGTCAGTTGCAGTTGTGGTTCCCAGAGCTTCAAAGTGCCCCTCCCGCCCCACGGCGGAGGAGCATTTTTGTGTGGCCGGTTCTTTCGATCCGGCGCGGGGCAATCATCGCGGCGACGCGAGGCTCGCACGGTGCGGGTCCAGAAATTCCCCGTGAGGAGAAGAATTATGGCTACTGGCGTAGTGAAGTGGTTCAACGCGGAAAAGGGCTTCGGCTTCATCCAGCAGGACGGTGGCGGTGCGGACGTGTTCGCCCACTACTCCAACATCGCGACCAGCGGTTTCCGCGAGCTGCAGGAAGGCCAGAAGGTCACCTTCGACGTGACGCAGGGCCAGAAGGGCCCGCAGGCGGAGAACATCCTCCCCGCCTGACGACGAGGCGTTCCGACGCCGCCGGGGCCCGCACCTTGGGTGCGGGCCCCGCGCCGTTCCCCGGCGCCGCCGCCCGGCCCAGGCCCGGCGTGCCGCCGCCCGCCCGGCTGAATCGAGGGCCGTGAATTCCTCGATATCGTATTGAGGAACATTCCCATGGCCCGTACGTCCCCTTCCCGGGGTCACCACTCGGGGACCCGCCAGGCCGCTGCTGCGCCGGTCCGCCGAGCGAAGACCAGCCAGTCAGAGAACGCGGCGAAGTCCGCCAAGCCTGCGAAGTCCGCGACGGCCTCCGCCGCCTCGAAGCCGCAGAGGTCCGCCAAGCCGGCCTCCCGGACGCAGTCCCGCCGCCGCTCCGCCCCGCCGCCGCCCGGCGACTTCACCCTGCCGGTGACGCTCACCCCGCCGCTGCCGCCCGTCGGGTCCTTCGCCGACCTCGGCTTCCCTCCCGCGCTGCTGCGCGCGCTGGAGGCCGAAGGGGTGACGGCCCCGTTCCCGATCCAGGCGGCGACCCTCCCGAACTCCCTCGCAGGCCGCGACGTGCTGGGCCGGGACCGCACCGGCTCCGGGAAGACCCTCGCCTTCGGCCTCGCGCTCCTCGCCCGCCTGGACGGGGTCCGCGCCGAGCCGAAGCGCCCGCTCGCCCTGGTCCTCGTCCCGACGCGGGAGCTGGCGCAGCAGGTGACCGACGCCCTCGCCCCGTACGCCCGCGCCCTCGGGCTGCGGCAGGCCACGGTCGTCGGCGGCGTGTCGATCGGCCGCCAGGTCTCCGCCCTGCGCGCCGGCGCGGACGTGCTGGTCGCCACCCCCGGCCGGCTGCGGGACCTCGTCACGCGCGGCGACTGCCTCCTCGACGACGTGGACGTCACCGTCCTCGACGAGGCCGACCAGATGACCGACATGGGCTTCCTGCCGCAGATCACCGGCCTGCTGGAGCTGACCAGGCCCGACGGGCAGCGGATGCTGTTCTCCGCCACCCTCGACCGGAACGTCGACTCCCTCGTGCGGCGCTACCTCCACGACCCGGTCGTCCACTCCGTGGACCCGACGGCGGGCGTGGTGACGTCGATGGAGCACCACGTCCTGCATGTCCAGGAGGCCGACAAGAACGCCACGGCCACCGAGATCGCGGCGCGCGACGGCCGCGTGATCATGTTCCTGGACACCAAGCACGCGGTGGACCGGCTCACCAAGCACCTCCTCAAGAGCGGCGTACGGGCCTCCGCGCTGCACGGCGGCAAGTCCCAGCCGCAGCGCACCCGTACGCTGACCCAGTTCAAGGAGGGCCACGTCACGGTGCTGGTCGCGACGAACGTCGCCGCCCGCGGCATCCACGTCGACGACCTGGACCTCGTCGTCAACGTCGACCCGCCCGCCGACCACAAGGACTACCTGCACCGGGGCGGCCGCACCGCCCGCGCGGGCGAGTCCGGCAGCGTCGTCACCCTCGTCCTGCCGCACCAGCGGCGCGACATGGACAGCCTGATGAGCCATGCGGGCATCCGCCCGAAGACGACGGCGGTACGGTCCGGCGGCGACGCCGAACTGAGCCGCATCACCGGCGCCCGCACCCCGTCGGGGATACCGGTCGTGATCGCGCCCCCCGCGCCCCGTCNNCCCCGGCCCGGGCGGCCGGCGCGCCGGGTTCCTCCTCCCGCCGCCGGTCCGGAACGCGCCGCCGCCCGCGCCGCGCGCCGCACCAGCGGTGACGCCCCGCCGCGCCGCGGCACGTCCGTCCCACCGCCCCGACCCCGTGAGGCAACCATGCGCTGTGTGATCGCCAGCTTCCCGTTCGACTTCGTGGCGAGCGAGGTGGAGGCACTGATGGCGAACGTCCGTCCGGAACCGGCGGTCGGCCCGTGCGCGGTCATCGGCCGCCGCACGTACCCGGTCAAGCAGGTCGGCGAGGTCATCACCCGCCAGGACCGCCGCGACTTCACCGCCCTGGAGGTGACCAGGGCGCTGCGCCGCCTCGGTTTCACCTGCGTGGACCAGGCGCCGGCCCCCGCCGGCGACCTCCTGGGCTGACCCGGCGGACCCGAGGGACGCCTCCCGCCCCGCCCGACGGGCCGGGCGGGAGGCGTCCCTCAGCCGTCGGTGTAGCTGAAGTCGCCCACCGTCCAGGCGCTCACGTCCTCGATGGCCACGCGGTACATGCCGCCCGTCTCCGGGATGCCGAGCGTGCCCTGGAGGATCCTCGCCACGTGGAAGTGCAGGTGCGTCGGGGCCCCGTCACGCGGCGGGCGCGAGCTCCCCGCGGAGGGGGCGAACACCCCGGCGAACCCGCCCAGCCGCTCCGAGTCCCGCAGGACCTCCGCCACCCGCTCCCGCCACACGGCCTCGGGGGCGAGCCGTCCCGTGACGACCGCGCCGTCGACCACGACGGTGAGGGACATCTGATTGGACCGCTCCGACTCGACGGTGGCCGCGACGTCCACGAGCAGTGCATCAGGCTTCGTCATGACCCGAACCTACAAGCCCGGGCGCCGGAACGGGACGCCCGCGCACGCGCCGCTTCCCGGCGGCCCCCTCCGTCAGGGCTCCTCCCGCCGGGGAGCGCCCTCCGCGGGCCCCTCCCCGGACACCGACTCGCTGCTCTCCAACCAGGACCGCGCCGGCCCCGCCGGCTGCGTCGTGTCCACGCCGAGGTGCAGGAGCGTCCCGCCCTCCGGCCCCGCGGGGTAGCTGCGTTGCTCCGTGGCGGCGAAGCATCGGCGCACCACCTCCGCCACCCTGCGGGCCACTTCGGGTGTCGCCGCGACGATCCGTACGTCGGCACGGCCCGCGGAGGGCAGCTGGATGTCGTCGTGCACGGCGATCTCCTCGGTACGGCGGTACGGACCCGGGGGCGTGACGGGGTGACGGGCTGCGTGCCCCGCCCGCCGGGGCGCGGTCCCCGGACGGTGTGCGCCCTGGCGAACCACCCGGGGCGCCCCTCCCCGCAGACTACGCGCTCCGCTCCCGGCCGGCCGCCCGGCGGTACCCCGCAACGCCCCGCGCCACTCCTTCCGTTCCCCGCCCACGAGCCGGGTGCCCCGGCCACCGCGGTGGCCGTCCCGTACGGATGCCCCGTACGGGACCGCCCGGATCGCCCCGGCCGGGCCCGGCCGCCGGAGGGCCCGGAATCGGCAAGCGGTCCGCGGGCCGGGAGGGTTGACCTGACCTGCGACGGAGCACGGACGCGGGGGAGGCGGCAGTGAGCGGCGGCCGGCCAGGAGACCACGGACGCACGGCTTCTGACGGCAGGTCGGGTGACGGGCACCCACCGGAGCCCCGGGCCACCGGCACGGGCTTCGGGGACGCGGGACCCACGGGCGCGGCGGCCCCCGGAGGGCGCGGCGGCCACCGGGGGGCGTGGATCGGCGCCGGGGCGACCCTGCTGGGCGCCGTGATCACCGTGGTCGGAGCCTATCTGCTGGGGTCCGGCGGAGACCGGTCCGCGAGCGCGCCGCCCCCCGCCCCGGCACCGGCCCCGTCGTCCTCCGCCCCGGCCCCCTCGCAACCGGCCCCGGAACCACCGGCCGCGCCTCGGCGTCCGCGCCGGCCCCGGCCCCGACGCCCACGGCGAAGGCGGGCGGCACCGTCCACTGGGAGGGCACGACGGTGATCGTCGACGCCGACGACAAGGACTTCGACGCCGCACCGCCCGAACAGTCGGAGATCAACAGGGAGAACGACTTCTCGGTCTTCAGGTTCACCGAGCGCATGTTGCGCCCCGAGCACGGTGTGAGGGCGGCGATCTGGGCGGACCCGGGCACGCTGCCCTCGTACGCGGACTGCGCCGCCCTCGTCGGCGCCGAGGGCACCATGAAGGACATGACCATGAAGACCGGCATGGTCGTCTGCGCCAGGACCACCGAGGGCAGGATCGCTCGTCTGAAGGCCGTCGAGACGTCCGGTGGCGCCCTCGACACGACCGGGAGGTTCCAGGCCGTCGTGTGGAACGCCGGCTGACGGAAGCGGCGGGCGGTCNNGGGGGGGGGCGGCCGGGCGGGGCGCCGGCGGGCGGCGCCTCCCGTCACCTCGCCCCGGGGCGGTGCGGTGCCCGCCGGCGCGGCGGGCACGTACCCTTCAGGCCGTGGTCGGCGAAGGCGGTTCGGCCGTGGCGCGGCGGTATTCCGCGTTGATGCGCTGGGCTTCCTCGAGTTGGTCCTCGAGGATGATGATGCGGCAGGCGGCCTCGATGGGAGTGCCCTGGTCGACGAGTTCCCGGGCGCGGGCCGCGATGCGCAACTGGTAGCGGGAGTACCGCCGGTGGCCGCCCTCCGAACGGAGCGGGGTGATCAGCCGCGCCTCGCCGATGGCGCGCAGGAAACCGGGGGTGGTGCCGAGTATCTCGGCCGCCCGCCCCATCGTGTAGGCGGGGTAGTCGTCGTCTTCGAGACGGCTGATCGGATCGTCTGCTGTCATCTCGCCTCTCTGCGGAACGCGTCGAGGGGCCCTGGTGCCGTACGGCACCAGGGCCCCGAAGGAACTGCACCACCTGCCGGCCTCGGTGCTGCGCCGGCTCATTGTGTCCGCACCGCCGCCCGCTGCGGGGCTCGGGGGTGCGGGGATCGCGGATGTGTGACCGGAGACCACCTGCCTGTCGATGTCCTGCGGTACCCGGGGTGCGACTCCGCCCGGGCGATCCCGATGGTGCCCGACTCCTCCGTTCTTCCTCTCTTCCTCCGGACCGGCCCGCCTGCCGCGAGCCCGGTGGCGCCGGGGCGCCACCCGTGGTCCCCGTGCCGTGCTGCGTCCACTCCGGCTCGGGGACCGAGCCCGCGGTGCGCGCGCCCGCGGCCTGGCGCCTTCACCGAGGTACTACCGAATGCCGCACTGCCGGTACCGCCCACCGCGCCCACGGGAGCCGCGGCTGCGCGTACCGCTGACGGCGGCCCCTGATCACTGCGGGCCACCCGGTCCGGTGGTCAGCCCCGTCGCCGTCATGGGACAACCGTGGCTTCGGGACTCCACCACCGCACCGTCTTGCTCACTGCGGGTACCGCGGCCCGGCAGGTCGTCTCTGCCGGGCCTTGCTCGATCTCGGTTACGAGAGAAACCATAACCACGGCACAAGCGAATGTCTACCGTGGCCACGATAGATTTTCGTACCCGTCGGCCTCGGAATCCCTCCGGCCGCCTCACGGCGGGGCCGGAGGCGGTCGCGTACGGCCGGGCCGTCCGCCGATTCACCCGCTGGGTCATCCGGCGGGCCGGCCGGTGGATCACCCGGTGGATCACCCGGTGGGCCGGCCCGCGGGGAGTGGCTCGCGCCCGCCGCGCACGCCCGCCTCCGTCACGACGGCACCCCCGGCCGGGAGCCGGGGGTGCGGGGNGCGGGTACGACGGGACGGGTGGGGACCCGGGCGGGCGCGGGAGCCCGTACGGCGCGACGGCCGCCGTGTGGGGACCGCCCGCGTCCCGGCGCCCGTCCGGCGGCAGCAGCGACGGCAGCAGCGACGGCAGCGGCAGCGGCGGCGGCCGTCGGGCACGCGCGCCACCGGAACCGGGCCGGCGCCCGCCGGTCCCGCCCGTCGGCACCACCACGTGAACCGGCCGGACGGCGGGTAAATAGAATCGGCTCTCATGTCTAAGCCTGACGAGTTGCTCGTCGACATCGCCGCCAGGGTCGAGTCCGGACAGAGCAACCAGATGTCCCTGAGCGTGGTCGCGGGTGGAGCCGTCATCACCGGCCGGCTGGCTCCCGAAGCGGTATGGCGGCAGCGGGTGTCGGAGGTCCTGGCGGACTCGGCCCGCCTCGGCGAGTTCGCCGACGCCTTCGGCGCGTCGGCGCCGAGAAACGGCCCGCCGACCCATCTGCACTTCCACGTCGCCCGGATCCTCCAGGGAACGGTGGGCATCCCGGAGACGGGCGGGATGTACCGCGTCGCGATCGAGGACGTCAGCGCCTGGACGGTGGGCGACTTCAGCTACTCCGACCACTGAGCGGTCCCGCCGAGCGGTCCCGCCGAGTCGCCGAGGCGGCGAGCGGGACGGGGCACGACGAGGGCCCGGCCGGAACCTTGGGTTCTATCGGTCCTCGCAACACCCGTGATCTGTGGGAGTTGCGAGGACCGTGGGTGTTGAACGTGATCTTGCGGGGTTGCGGAAGCGTTTCCTCGTACGGCTGGATGCTGTGGGGAACGTGACGGTGGTGGCGCGTGAGCTGGGGGTGAACCGGAACACCGCTTTCGGCTGGGCCCGGAGGGCGGGACACCGTTCGCAGCGCCTGCCGCGTCGGCATCCTCGGCGGGACGAGTACGAGCGACTGCGCGCCACGGGCACCTCGCAGTCCGAGGCCGCCCGGCGCGTCGGGGTGAACGAGCGCACGGCCAGGGACTGGGACTGGGGCGTCAAGAAGACCGCAACGACCAGGACGTATGTCGACGGCCGCCGTGTCGACTACGCGACGGGGACCGCCACGATGTGCGGTGTGACCACAGCATCAGTGGGTCTGACGGCCCTGGACAAGCAGTTGCATCCCCGGTTCTTGACTCTGGCCGAGCGCGAGCAGATCCGTGATCTACGTGCGGCAGGCCACTCGCTGCGGGCGATCGGACGCGCCCTGGGCCGGCCGGCCAGCACCATCAAGCGGGAGATCGACGCGAACGCCGGCCGCGAGGGCTACCAGCCCTACGCCGCCCACCGGGCCNCCNCNGNGNAGGCCCCGGCCCAAGGACCGCAAACTGCTGCGCGAGGGACGGCTGCGCCGCTTCGTCCAGGACGCACTGCGCAAGAGGTGGTCGCCGGAGCAGATCTGCCACGCTCTGAGGATGGAGCATCCCGACGACGAGAGCATGCGGGTGAGCGTGGAGACGGTCTACCAGGCGCTGTATTTCCAGGCCCGCGGCGGCCTGAAGCGGGAAGTGCAGGCCGCGATCCGTTCCGGCCGCACCCGCCGCAAACCACGCCGGGACCCCCAGCGGCGCACCCCGCGGTTCATCGACCCGATGGTGATGATCAGTGACCGTCCCGCCGACGTCGAGGACCGGGCCGTGCCCGGACATTGGGAAGGCGACCTGATCATCGGTGCGGGCGGGCGCTCCGCGATCGCCACCCTGGTCGAGCGCAGCACCCGGTACACCATGCTGGTCCACCTGCCGGGCGGCGCTCACGATGCCCAGACCGTCCGCGACGGCCTCGTCGCCACGATCCAGACCCTGCCCGACCACCTGCGCGGCTCCCTCACCTGGGACCAGGGCAGCGAGATGGCACGCCACAAGCAGTTCACCATGGCCACCGGCATGCCCGTCTACTTCTGCGACCCGGCCTCACCCTGGCAACGCGGCTCCAACGAGAACACCAACGGGCTGCTGCGGCAGTACTTCCCCAAGGGCACCGACCTGAGCCCGCACACCCCCGAAGACCTCGAACACGTCGCCCAGGAACTCAACGGCCGCCCACGCAAGACGCTCGACTGGGATACCCCAGCCGAGCGTCTACGTGATCTACTCACCACCTGAAACCAAGCGGTGTTGCGACGACCCCTTGAACCCAAGAACGCCCGGCCGGGCCCTCGTCACTGCCGGGGCGCGGTCCGCGCCCGCGGGTCAGGCCGGCGCGGGAGCGCCGAGCAGGGCGGACGCCTGCTGGAGCGGGGTGGCGTCCGAGGGCGTGTCCCCGGGAGCCGGCCGGCAGACGAAACCGAGGCGGGTCATGGCCCGTACGACCTCGCCGGTGCTGAAGTCGCGGCGGTCCTGGCCGGTGACGGCCTCGCCGACCTGCTTGACCGGGTACCGGCGGCGCCCGATGGTCACGGTCTCCCCGGTGACCGGTTCGGGCTTGACGCCTTTCATCGTCTCCAGCACGCCGATCTTCGTCAGGTGGAACGGGAAACGGGCGATGACGCAGCGCATGAGGGCCTCACAGGGGGAAGAGGAATCCGATAGGGGCGTTTCACCGGGAGGGGCGTACGGCCCCCTCCGCGACCGTGTGCGGAGTCCCGGACAGCCGCGGTACGGCGGGCGCCCGGGCCCGGTGGCCGCCGAGGAGGCCGAGGAGGCCGAGGAGGCCGCGCGGGGCCGCGTGCGGACCGCCGTCACCGACGACTCCCACGGGCTGGAGGGGTGCCGCCGGCCGGGGGCCTATGCCGCCGGGCCGAGGGCGGGCCGCCGGGGAGCACGGCGCGTCGCCGACGCGGGACGGCGGCGCCGCGAACGGGAGCCGGCACCGGCGCCGCGCACGGGGCGTTCGGCGGCGGGTGCCGTGATGACGACCGGGATGCCGGAGGGGGCCTGCGCGCCGGTGATGCGGCTCAGTTCGGCCTCGCCGGAGCGGACTTCGGTGACCCGCGGGCGGATGCCCGCGTCCGACATGAGGCGCCTGACGCCGCCGCGCTGGTTCGGGGTGACGAGGGTGACGACGCTGCCGGACTCGCCCGCGCGGGCGGTGCGGCCGCCTCGGTGCAGGTAGTCCTTGTGGTCGGTCGGCGGGTCGACGTTGACGACGAGGTCGAGGTCGTCGACGTGGATGCCGCGGGCGGCGACGTTCGTCGCGACCAGCACCGTGACGTGGCCTTCCTTGAACTGGTTCAGCGTACGGGTGCGCTGCGGCTGGGACTTGCCGCCGTGCAGTGCGGCGGCCCGTACACCGCTGTCCAGCAGACTCCGGGTGAGCCGGTCCACGGCGTGCTTGGTGTCCAGGAACATGATCACGCGGCCGTCGCGCGCCGCGATCTGCGTCGTGGTGGCCTGCTTGTCGGCGCTGTGGACGTGCAGGACGTGGTGTTCCATCGTGGTGACCGCGCCGGCCGAGGGGTCCACGGAGTGGACGACGGGGTCGGTCAGGTACCGGCGGACCAGCAGGTCGACGTTGCGGTCCAGGGTGGCGGAGAACAGCATCCGCTGCCCCTCGGTGCGCACCTGGTCGAGCAGGGCGGAGACCTGGGGCAGGAACCCCATGTCCGCCATCTGGTCGGCCTCGTCCAGGACGGTGACGTCCACCCGGTCCAGCCGGCAGTCGCCGCGGTCGATGAGGTCCTTGAGCCGGCCCGGGGTCGCGACGACGACCTCGGCACCGCTCCGCAGCGCACGCACCTGCCCGCCGATCGACACGCCGCCCACGACGGTGGCCAGCCGCAGCCTCAGCGTCCGGGCGTACGGGGTGAGCGCGTCGGTCACCTGCTGCGCCAGTTCGCGGGTGGGGACGAGGACCAGGGCGAGCGGCTGCCGGGGCTCGGCGCGCCGCCCGGCGGTACGGGCCAGCAGGGCCAGCCCGAAGGCGAGCGTCTTGCCGGACCCGGTGCGGCCGCGGCCCAGGACGTCGCGGCCCGCGAGGGCGTTCGGCAGGGTCGCGCCCTGGATCGGGAACGGTACGGTCACGCCCTCGGCCCGGAGCGCGGCCAGCAACTGCTCGGGCATGTCGAGGTCGGCGAACGCCTCGACGGCGGGCAGCGCGGGGGTGATCGTCTCTGGGAGCGCGAACTCACCCCGCGCCGGGGTGCTCCGCCCGGGGCGGCCACCGGTGCGGCTGCCGGGGCGACCGGAGCCGGCGCCGGAGTCGCGGCGGGAGGGGGAGCGGCCGTTCGTACGGGCGCGGCCGTTCGTGCGGGCGCGGCCGTTCGTGCGGGTGCGGTCGTTCGTGCGTGTGCGGTTCATGGGAACCTTCCTCGATGCGGCACATATCAAGGAATTCCCGCATCGGAAAGGCAGCGCGGAGAATCGCAAGAACGGGCCGAATGGAACCCGGAAGCGAATCCGGCCGGCAGGAGGAAATGCCGGGCGCAGGCGCTGAAGCGGGTCGTGTGGGGTGGGGGCGGAACCCGGGGAGGCCGGTGTGCAGCGGCCCGGGAAGTGTCGGCGTCCGGTGGGGCGCGGGCCCCCGGAATCATCCCGCGCGCGGCGCCGCGGGAAACGTGTGTGAACGCGTACGGCCGGGGCCCGCACCCCGAAGGATGCGGGCCCCGGCTGCGTGGTGGCGCGTCGCGTCAGGCGGGAACGATGTTCTCGGCCGTCGGGCCCTTCTGGCCCTGCGCGATGTCGAAGCTCACCTTCTGGCCCTCCAGCAGCTCGCGGAAGCCCTGGGCGGCGATGTTCGAGTAGTGGGCGAACACGTCGGCGCCGCCGCCGTCCTGCTCGATGAAGCCGAAGCCCTTTTCCGCGTTGAACCACTTCACGGTGCCAGTAGCCATGTCATATCTCCTTCGGGGTGCAACGGGTCCGCACTGCGCGGACACCGTGTCGCCGCGATGATTACCCCGTCCGGAAAAAGACCGGAAATACATAAGCGATCCCGGCGGAACAAAAGCCCGCCGGGGTGCTCGAAGTTTTGGGAACCACAACTGCAACTGACATCGACAGTAGCACGTTGCGGCGCCCCGTGCGGGGCGGAAATTCACGCTCCGCCGCAGTGGAAAAAACCCTCACCGCGCGGTCCGGTAAAACCTCGCCCGGCGGAGACAGATATCGGCTCGCCCCCGTGTGGTGTTTTCGGCAGGGTCCCCGCGGGCCGCCGGCCCGGGGGTTCGTCCTCGTCAGGCCGGTCGTGCCGCCCACCGGTGCAGGCCGCCGCGCCCCGCGCCCTGTCGGGTATCCACCGGGCTCCGAAACCGACCGCCGGTGTCCGTGCCGGTTGCCGCCGGGCGCCGGCATCACCGGAAACGAACACCGTTGGTGACGCTCACTCCCTGTGCGGTGCCCCTTCCCGGCCATCCCCTTCCCCGGTCATCCCTTTCCGGGGTCTCGCCGCACGCTCGCGCGGGTCGCAGTCGGAACCGGCGCCCCGGTGGCACGAAGCCCCTGTCGACCCGGCCCGCAGTCGCGGGGTCTCCCGGGAGCGGGAACGTACGCGCGGGTCTCGCCCGGGCCGGGGAGGTCGGTCGGTACCATGCCGTCCGGCCGGCTCCCCCGATCACCCGGTCGGCAGGGCGTGGACCGGGAAGCGGTCGTGAAACGGTCCGCATGGTCCCGCCGCCCGTCATGGCGACCCGTCTTCGCCGTCTCCCCGCCCCGTGTGCCGTCGGGCGCGGAGCGGACCGTCGTCCACAGGGAGGAGGGCGACTCGATCCGCCGCTTCGCCTCCGGACGGAAGTGGCGCAGGTGCCGGGCCGTCACCGGCCCGACCGTTGACCTCCGTTTCCGCGGCCTCCGCCACGCTGGTCGTCCCGAGGCGGCGTGCCCCGGCGCCACGACCGGGAACACGGGGACTTGTGTGTGGGCACCGGCCGGCCGAGAGGACCGCACCCGCCGGCCGGCGCCCCGGCCACGGACGGCAGGAAAGCTCCCGGGGGCCCGACGGGCTCGTGAGGACCGAGGGTGAGAAGGCATCGAGTGCGGGGGCGCGCCCCGGGCCGGGACGTCGTGCCCTTCGCCCGGACCCCACGCGGTACGGCGTTGAGCCATCGTTCTCACGGATGGGCCCGAGACGGACAGAGTGTTAACCCGGCGTCATTTCAGGCTTCCGAGGCCTCCACGGCAGACAACACCTCTTGAGCAGTGAGGAGGCTTCCCCGTCCTTCCGTCCACCACCTTTCGCATGCCATGAGTATCTGAGTATTGCCAATACTCACTGGGTCCATAGGTGTTGACCGTCCTATGCTCACGTCTGATGAACGGTCCGCGGGGACCACGTGGAAGGGTCGTGATGTGACATGAAGAACAACAGCGGTGGGCCTGACGGCGCCCGCCTCCTCACCCGTACGCAGATCGCGGACATGGCAGGGGTGACACGAGCAGCGGTCACCACCTGGGAGAGACGGGCGGCGGATTTCCCCACCTCCCGGCGTACCGCGGGCCAGGACTACTTCTACGAGTCCGAGATCCTCGCCTGGCTCGACGGAAAGCGAGTGCCTTCGCACCGTCGGGCTCCGGGGGAGGACGAGCACACCACGTACGGAGACCGGGCACGCCGACGCGGTCTGCCCGCTCCCACCACCCAAGAGGACCCGACGGAGAACTCCGCCCAGTCCGGGTTCGCCCCGCGGGAGGAACCGGACCCGCGGGATGTCGAGACCGTACGCACGCTCATGGGCCCCCTGGCCGAGAGGGTGGGAGGCGCGGACGAGGCGGTCGGCTATCTGAGCCTGCTGGCCGCCCTGTACTTCCTGCGGATGACGAGGCCTGCCGGCTGGCGAAGGGTGGAGGAGTACCCCACATCCGGCGAGGGTCTGAGGAGCAGTGGCGCGCTGCTCAGGCTCATCGGCTCGGAGGCGGATGCGGCCCTGTACACCAGCGGGTCCCTGCCCGACATGCAGGAGGCCCTGTCCCGCCTCGAGCCCAGGCGGTTCGAGGACGTCGTGGAGGTCGTCCGACTGGTGGCCCGCCTTGGCCCTCACGCCTTCCAACTGATCGTCGAAGGCTATGAGGAGAAGACCCGGTTGGGCAGCCGGGAGTTCTTCACGCCGCTCCCGGTCGCGCATCTGATGGCGGAACTGGGACGGAACGCCAGGGCAACCGCCGCGAGCAGTGTGTACGACCCGTACGTCCGGGGCGGGGAACTCCTCGGTGCGGCCATCGACACGGCGGCGTGGGCGAGGGGCGGGCCGAACGCTGTCGGCTCTCCGCCGCCCGGGATGCTGGGACAGACGCCGAACCGGGCGACCCTGCCGCTCGCGAGCATGAACCTGGCACTGCGCGGAGCTCGGTTCGCCCTCCGGCTGAAGACCGGCGGGCGGCCCTGGGAGGAGGCGTGGCCGCGCGAACCGGTCGACCTGGTGCTCACCAACCCCCCCTTCAACATGAAGGACACTGTGCAGGAGACCGCGCGTTCCGGGGACTGGCCCTACGGTGCTCCTCCGGTGGGCAACGACAACCTGGCCTATGCGCAGTACGCCCTGTCGCTCCTGGCCGAGGGCGGACGCGCGGCGGTGGTCATGCCGAACAAGGCGGGCAATTCCGGTAACGCGGCGGAACTGGCGATTCGCCGGGCCTTCGTGGAGCAGGGCGTGGTGGAGTGCGTTGTCGCATTGCCCGACAAACTCTTCTCGGGAACCCCGGTTCCGGTGTGCGTCTGGCTCCTGCGGCATCCGGCCGATGCCGGGGACCACGTCCTGTTCCTGGACGCACGTGGCCTGGGCGCCGTGCGACGTGGCGGGCGGCGCGTTCTCACGTACGGCGATGTCCGCCGCGTCATCCACTCCTACCTGGCCAATCGCACGGGAGGGGGCAGCGCCACGCCGTACGGCTCCTCGGGAGCGATCGTGCCCGGCGCACGCGTCGACAGGGCGGCTCTGCGTGATGCCGACTACTCACTCAACCCCATCCACCACGTCGGCGGGTCCCCGGCACCGGACACCGGCACGGCAGGTGCCACGGAGGAGGACGCCTGGACCGGGGTCTCCACGCTGACGGAGCGGTGCCGGCTCCTCGACGAGCGCACGGCTGAGGTACGGGCCGGGCTGGAGACCGACCGGGTGCGTCGGGCGCGTCGGCGCAAGGTTGTCCTCGCGGAGCTGTGCGACATCCAGGCCGGGCCGTCACACGCCTTGCTGGCGCCGAGGGATCGGACGCCGCACGGCACCGTGCCGGTCGTCTCCCCCAAGCACCTGAGGGACGGAGAGGTGAGCGAGGGCGGTGACGAGCGTGTCTCCGCGGGACTCGCCGAACGGCTGAAGCGCTACCGACTCGAGGCAGACGACATCGTCTGCGTACGCACGGGTGTCATGAAGCCACCCGCCCTGGTGCGGGGGCACCAGACGGGATGGCTCATGAGCTCCAACGTGGTCAGGCTCCGCTGCCACGAGAGGGCTGAGGTCCTGCCCGGCTACCTGCTCGCCGTGCTGAGTCGCCCGGACGCCCTCGACTGGGTCAAGGACCGCGCGGCCGCCACTGCCGCACCGTTCATCACCAAGGCGGTGCTGCAGAGCCAGGAAGTCCTGCTGCCGCCCCTCGACGTGCAGCGGGAGGTCGCCGAGCTGCTCGCCGTTCTCCGGGAGCGGTCCAGCGCCCACCGGGAGCTGGCGGGAGCGGTCGCCTCGGCCCAGAGACTGCTCGCCG
The DNA here is from genome assembly GCF_023614315.1 of Streptomyces sudanensis. NCBI lineage: Bacteria > Bacillati > Actinomycetota > Actinomycetes > Kitasatosporales > Streptomycetaceae > Streptomyces > Streptomyces sudanensis. The sequence goes on from NZ_CP095474.1 coordinate 3,169,425, forward strand.
AAGAGCTGACGGGCGTTCCGTCCGCCATCCGCCCCACCGTGTGACCTGCGCAGAGCGACCCACAGAGGCAACGAAAGGAACTCACGGTCATGACCAGGTCCAATGCCGCGCACGCATCCCCGTCCGTCATCCGGGCGCTCTGGCTGCTCGTCATCGTCCTCTTCTCCACGCTGGTCGCCGTCTGCGTGGGCGCGCTGAAGCACGCGACCGGCACGCGCTTCGCTGACGTGGTTCTCTGCGCGGGCAACGCGTTCGGCGCGACGGCGGGGCTCTGCTTCGGCGCGGTGGGAGCAGTCGCGGTGCTTCGGAGCGGGACAGCGGGTAACGCCGACCTCGACACGGTGGAGTCCGAGCGCCCCGTCCGGTGACCGGCGGCCGACGAGACTCGGCCCCTGCCGCGCTTGCCCACGGGAGATTCGGCAACGAACAAGGCCCCGGCCGCCGACCGGGGCCTTCCGCATGGAGCGGGTGACGGGAATCGAACCCGCGCTCTGAAAGAGGCTCAGTGATCTCGGGTCTGAGCTACGGCATTCTCGAGCGGGGTAGCGGGCTGCTACCCGATCGCGGGGCACCGGCGTTGACCGTGACTGACCTCTGCATCCGGCACGGTCGTGGCACGAACCTCAGCCGACGACGGTCAGCCACGACGGCGGGCGCGCCGACCGACCAGGCACGCGTGTGTGTTTCGCTGCACCCCCGCCGGCCTCAGCCGCGCTACTGGCTTGCGCCGTCGACCAGAGCAACCCGCGACGGCCGGCACCGTCACGACGGAGCGTGAGCTATCAGCTGGGGAATCACCGCCACCCATTTTGGCCGCCTAATTTCTGACCTGCTAAAACGTTCTCCGCGGCGGCACTGGTGGACGGTCTGGCGATATCCTCGTTCACCGCTGTTCATCGCTGTTCATCGCTGTTCACCGCTCCGAAGGGCACGACCGGGGCGCGGTGCCAGAACATTGAGCAGGTGCCTGCGGGGGTGGGGAAGTCGGAGCGAGCGCGGATGCGTCTCCGGATCGCCGTCCCGGACTCGATCGGAAAGTCGGCTTCGAGGACTCCCTCCGCTGCTCGATCAGTCCCCGCACCCGCTACGTCTTCCGCGTGGACGTCCAGCCTTGGCGGCGGAGGTTTTCGAAGCCGTCCAGGAGGAGGTCCAGGGTGAATTCGAACTCGAACTGGTCGTCGCAGCCGCCACCGACCGTGGAGCCCCCGTCGTGCGCGGCCGTCGCGGCCAGTTCCGCGATGTGCGGGTAGCGCGCCGCCAGGCCGGGGTCCGGTGGGCCGGAGGGGGCGGAGGTGTCGAACAGTTCCTGGCTGAAGCCGAGGAGGCGGCTGCCCATCGCGTGCATGGCGTGATGCGTGAGGTCGGCGGAGAGGCCGCCGTCCCGGAAGCTCCCGGCCATCGAGTCCAGGTACGCGAGCACGGCCGGGGTGGGGCCGGTCCGCGACTCGATGACCCGCGCCGCCCAGGGGTGGCGCAGCAGGACCCGCCGGGCCGAGAGGATCCGCCCGCGGACCACGCGCTGCCAGTCGGGGCCCGGGGCCGGCGGGTCGATCTCGCCGACGACGGCGTCGACCATGCCGTCGAGCAACTCCTCCTTGTTGGCCACGTGCTTGTAGAGGGCCATCGGTACGACGCCCAGCTCCTGCGCGAGCCTGCGCATGCTGAGCGCGTCGATGCCGGTGGCGTCGGCGAGCGCGACGGCGGCGCGCAGGACGCGGTCCCTGTTCAGGGGGATCCGCTGCGTGCGCGCGGCTTCCTGCGGGGTCACTTCCGTTCGGCCCCTTCCCTCCTCGACGGCCTTCTCCTTGACGAGTGTACGACGTACACCTATGGTCATTGTCAGGTGTACGACGTACACCACCATTGAACAAGGGGGCTGGAGAAGATGAGTCCGGACCGGAGAACCGCGGTGGCCGCCGGGTCGCTGTTCCTGTTGACCGAGGGCGCCGCGATAGCCGGGGCGATCCTGTACCGCCCCTTGTTGGGCGCCGCGGACGGCCGGCTCGCGCAGGGTGCCGACACGCAGGCACTGCTCGGGGCGCTCTGCGAGATGGTGTTGGTGGTGGCGGTGGCCGGTACCGGGGCGGCGCTGTTCCCCGTCCTGCGGCGCCACGGCGAGGGGCTCGCGCTCGGGTACGCCTTCGGGCGGCTGCTGGAGGCAGCCGTCATCGCCCTCGGGATCGTCGCCGTCCTGGCGCTCGTCACCCTGCGGCGGGACGCGGGGACGGCGGACGGCGCCGATGCCGCGCTGGTGGCCGTGCACGACTGGACGTTCCTGCTCGGGCCCAACATCGCCCTCGGCCTGAACACTGTCCTGCTCGCGTACCTGGCGTACCGCGCACGGCTCGTACCGCGCTTCATCGCCGTGCTCGGGCTGGTCGGTGGACCACTGATCTGCGCCTCGGCCGTCGCCGTGGTGTTCGGGGCCTACGCGCAGCTCTCCGTGGCGGGGGCAGCCGCCGCGCTCCCGGTGTTCGCCTGGGAGCTGGGACTGGCCGGGTGGCTGCTCGTCAGGGGATTCGGACCCGGCTCAGACAGCGCGTCCCGGGCAGACGGAGAAGTGGCTGATCCGGCAGGTGCCCGTCGGTGAGGCCGACCCGAGCCTGACGACCGCGCCGTCGTTGTCACCGCCCGCCCATCGCCGTGAAGGACTGGGAGATCTGGACAACGAACAAGGCCCTGGCCCCATGACCAGGGCCTTCGCTATGGAGCGGGTGACGGGAATCGAACCCGCGCTCTGAGCTTGGGAATCACCGACGCCTACGGCCACTTCGAGGCTGTGACCTGCTGAAACAGTTCTCCTGGACGGAGCGTAGTGCCCCTACGGGGAACCGCTGTTGACCGCTGTTCTCCGCTCCATCTGGTGCACTTCTGGTGCGGCCATGGTGCCCACACCACGGCCGCACCTTTTGATCCGTAGCTCTACAGAGATCGGTCGCTGGCGGTCATACAGGTCGCGCATCGGCCCTGCGGGGATGCTACGGGGCGGGGCCGGTTGCTGTGGTTGCTGTACCCGGTTGCTGTACAGCAGGATCCCGGTGGGGGTGAGGGCGGTGGAGCGGGGCCTACTTGAGCGGCTGCTTGTCGGCAGTGACGAGGCGTCCGTGGCTGCTCTGGCTGCGCTTCGCGGCGGTGGTTCTCACGCCGTCTGGGACGGGGCTACGTCTGCTGAGTCGCTCTTCCATGTGTATGCACGTCGGCTGCGGTACACGCGTCGCCGGGGTGTCGAGACCACGAACCTGGCCCGGGCCATGGAACTGCTCGGCCGGCATCGGTACCCGGTTCGTCTGGGGCAGATCATGGCTGCCGATGGTTCCTGGGCCTTCATGTTGTTCCTCACTGAGGACGGCAGCAGCCTGATCGCGTGCACCGGTGTGCGGCGGACCCCCGTGTGAACCTCAGCCGACGACAGTCAGCCACGATGGCGGGTGCGCCGGCCGACCAAGCGCGCGTGTGCCTCGCTGTACCCCCCACCGACCTCCACCACGCTGCCAGTGCCGTCGACCAGAGCTGGGCACGACGGCTGGTCCGTGACCACGGCGCCTGAGCCCTCAGCTGGGAATCACCGGTCGTTCGAGCCGCCTTGGTGCCCTCACCAGGTGCAACAGCTGCCCGAGCCGTTGCGTCCCGCCTCCAGACCGAACCGCTATTGACCGTGGTTCCCCGCTCCATTGGGTGCCGTTCTGGTGCGCCAGTCGTACGGCGAACTCCGGTGCGGGAGGGCACGGCACTGCCCTAGTGTCCTGAGTCGTTAGTTCGTGTGCAGTACGCGGCGAGGGTGCCGAGGATGTCGTCGGCGGTCTTGGTCCACACGAACGGTTTGGGGTTCTTGTTCCACTCGTTGATCCATCGGCGGATGTCGCGTTCGAGTTCGGTGACGCTGCGGTGGGCCGAGCGGCGGAGTTTGCGGCAGGTCAGCTCGGCGAACCAGCGCTCGACGAGGTTGAGCCAGGAGGCGGAGGTGGGGGTGAAGTGCAGGTGGAAGCGGGGGTGTCGCAGCAGCCACTTCTTGACCGCTTCGGTCTTGTGGGTGGCGTAGTTGTCCAGGACCAGGTGCAGGTCCAGGTTCTTGGGTACGGCGGCGTCGATGGTCTTCAGGAAACGGAGGAACTCCTGGTGGCGGTGGCGTCGGTAGTGCTGGGCTATGACCGAGCCGGAGGCGATGTCCAGGGCGGCGAACAGGCTGGTGGTGCCGTGCCGGACGTAGTCGTGCGTCATCCGCGCCGGCGTGGTCGGCGACATGGGCAGCACCGGCTGGGTGCGGTCCAGGGCCTGGATCTGCGACTTCTCGTCCACCGCCAGCACCAGGGCGTTCTCCGGCGGGGACAGGTAGATGCCGACCACGTCGCGGACCTTGGTCACGAACTGCGGGTCGGTGGACAGCTTCCATGTCTGCACGATGTGCGGCTTGAGGCCGAACGCCCGCCAGATCCGCGAGACGGCCGACTGCGACATGCCCGCGGCTTGGGCCATCGACCGCGTCGACCAGTGCGAATCCCCCGAAGGGGGCGCCTGGTCCAGGGTCCGGGCGACCAGGGACTCCACCTGCTCGTCGGTGATCCGGCGCGGGGCACCGGAGCGCGGAGCGTCGACCAGCCCCTCAAGACGGTCGGCAGCGAACCTGGACCGCCACTTGCGCACCGTCTCCCGCGAGATACCGAGCTCTTGCGCGACCTGCGCGTTCGGGCGGCCCTCGGCACACGCCAGCACGATCCTCGCGCGCAGCACCAGGGCCTGCCCCGCGGTCCGCTTGCGCAACCAGCCCCGCAGAACCCTGCGCTCGCGCTCGGACAACTCCAATGACAACGGCTTCGGACCCGGCATCCCCCAACCCTACAACCGCCAACGAACTAACGACTCAGAACACTAGGATCGCCCTGCCTGCGTCGGCCGGCAGCTGTAGACCCGCAGCACCGGCCCGTTGTGGAGGGGGCCAGCCCGTTCGAGCCGGGCCAGGTGGGCTGACAGCCGCTTTCGGAGAGAGGCTGGGTGATCTGCGGGCTGAGCTGGGGCTTCGTCTGCCGACGAAGTGGGAGGCTACTCGACCGCAGTGCACCGGCGTTGACCGTGACTGACCGCTGCATCTGGCACAGTTGTGGCACGAACCTCAGCCCACGACAGTCAGCCACGACGGCGGGTGCGCCTGCCAACTAGGCAGTTTCGTTTGGATCATCGGGCGGAGTAGAGGAAAGATGCCTGCGGTGTGGAGCCCGGCTAGGCGGTTTCGTTTGGATCATCGGGCGGACCAGAGGAAGATGCCAGCGATGTGCAGTCCGGCCAGGTAGATGGTCGCGGTCTTCTCGTAGCGGGTGGCGATGCCGCGCCACTGCTTCAGGCGGTTGATGCACCGCTCGACGGTGTTGCGCTGCTTGTACGCCTCCCGGTCGAAGGCCGGCGGTCTGCCGCCGGCCTGTCCGCGCCGCTTCCGGTTGGCCTGCTGGTCGGCCCGTTCCGGGATCACCCCCGGATGCCGCGTCTGCGCAGGTGGTCGCGAATCTCGCGGGAGGAGCAGGCCTTGTCGTCCAGGACCATGTCCGGTCTGGTGCGCGGACGACCGCGCTGTCGGGGAACGCGCAGGCGGGCCATCACCTCGGTGAAGGCAGGTGCGTCGCCGGCCTGGCCGGCGGTGAGGTGGAAGGTCAGGGGCCGGCAATGGCCGTCGGCGGCAAGGTGGATCTTGGTGGTCAGTCCGCCGCGGGAGCGGCCGATGGCGTGGTCGTCGGGTTCGCCGGCCGGGGCCCCCTTTTGCGGGCCCCGGCCGCGTGCTGGTGGGCCCGCACGATCGTGGAGTCCACCGACACGGCCCAGCCCAGGTCCTCGTCGGCATCGGCCTGGGCCGCCAGGGCGGTGAACACCCGCTCTCAGGTTCCGTCGACGGCCCACATCCGCAGCCGGTTGTAGACGCCCCGCCAGTTGCCGTACTTCTCCGGCAGGTGCACCCAACTGGGTACCGGTCTGGAACTTGAAGGCGATCGCGTCGATCACCTGACGGTGGTCCCGCCAGCGGCCACCCCGCTTCGGCGTCCGGTCCGGGAGCAACGGCTCGATCCGCGCCCACTGCGCATCAGTCAACGACACGCCCGGACCAACGACCGACTGATCCAAACGAAACTGCCTAGACGCCCGTGTGTTTCGCTCCACCCCCCACCGGCATCAGCCACGCTGTTCGGTGACTTCTGCTGCGGCTTGTAACGATGCTTCTTGACTCGACTCCAGCTCCATGCTGGAACGCTCAAGGTACGAAACGGCCGCCCGGAGCAGGGCTAGGTTGTCCCTGAAATGGCCTAATCCCTTGTTGCACGGGTCACAGAGCAGCCCCCGCACCACTCCGGAATCGTGGTCGTGATCGACGGCTGGGCGCCTCCTGGCGTTATCCTCCAATTTCGCAGGACAAATTGCGCACTTACCTGCCTGTTCTTGGTAGAGCCGCTCGTACTCCTCCCAGGTAAGCCGGTACTTCTTCCAAAGATGGTTCTTATACTCTCGCCAAGCGTACAATTCGGGGTCCTTGGCCCTGCGCGCTGCCTGCTGCCGATTGAGCTTCTCCCGGTTCCGATCCGCCCACTCTCGTCTATAGTTCCGGGCGGCCTCGATCTGCTCCAGGGTCTTGGGGCGCGCCTTTCTCCGCTCGTTCTCGCAACTTTTGCAGTATGACTGGTACTTCTGCTGCCCCCACTTGCCGCGCCCCTTTCTGCTGTACTCACTTACCGGCTTGACGATCTTGCAGTCGGTGCATGCCTTCTCTTCCAACTCTGGGTAGGGGGCGTCTGGCGATCCCGTCTTCTGAACCCGGTCATAGTGAAGCCTGCAGTAGTCCTTGGCTACGAACGGCCGCTCACAGCCTGGTACGGAGCAACGCTTTAGCACCCAACTACTCCTTAGCTACTGACATGTTGGACCGCCCGGCATTCTCTCACTTGCCACTGACAGTCGGGTTCTGACGCTGTCACGATCGGTGTTTGTGTAAGCGCGCAAACATCAACTACTGATGTGCAGCTAGCCGACGACCAACCAGTAGATGCCTTTCTTAGCGCGTTGACTTGAGACCGTGGCGGACCGCAGAAAGCTCTGTAGCGCCGACGTCATCGGCGGTGATCGCCCTAGATCCGCTGGACGGCCAGGCGACGCTGCCGAGAGGCGCGAGCGCACCGTGGGCACCTGGTCCTACCGTCCACTGGAACATTACTGAGCTTCTATCCCTGGCTGAAGTCATGCGCGGGCATGAGGTCTTGCGCGGGGTTGCCCTCCGCGCGTTCGGTGTACTGCGGCAGGAGGACGTGGCTGAACCGGCGCCGGGCGAGCGATCGCGCGGGTCGACCGGCGCCCCCTCGATGAGCGGATCGCCGACATCATCACGGCTGAGGGGCTCGAAGTAGGGGAAGCCTTCCCGAGCGCTTCCACGCTGGCAGAAGCCTGTCCATGCTGATGTCCAGGACGCTCAATGAAAAGTTCGTGCGCCTGAACACGGTAGGTGGCTACTATTAGGCAGCCGTATCATCGGACAGGAGGCCGTGCATAATGGCGATGCCGCTCAATGCTGAGGAAATCGCGGAAGCGATTGAAGCCGAACTTGAAATATGCCGACGACCCCTACGGGATTTTCAAGCGAACGACGATGACCGCGAAGGCTTCGCTAGGTCGGGCAAGGCGAGTTGCAAGTTTCCTGTAGACCCATCAAAAATCCCTGTCCCATTGATCGCGGCTATGACTTTTCGCGTTCTCCTAAGATGTCATGATCTAGGGAGGGCTGAAAAATTAGCCTGGGAATACCCTTTCATTTTCCGTGGACGCGAGTGCAGTATCAGTCTGGAAAAGTTCGGTACGCGCATTTACGTCGGTAAAACTACCGATGGGGACGCAAGTTCAGAGAAGTGCGCTCGCGAGATAGTCGGCAAGGTCGCCGCCGCTGGACGCATGATGGAAAAAAACCTCCTGTCGCTAATGGGTCAGCAGGCACTGGCGCTGGGGAACGTTACCGTTCCGAACCTGTATTACAAGCTGCAGGGGATGTACAAGTATTTCCGTGAAGCTGCTCTTGAAGCGTACGCAGGCAATGGTCTATTGGCCCGCGCATCGGAACGTGAAGATTCAGGGACCCTCATAGCCGGAAAGTTGAACCACTTCATGGCTGTCCGACGCGAGGGATTGTATGCAACCGTCGCCATGGTAAATGCTTACTTCAGCTTGTTGGAGCACACGCTGGTATTGACTCTCCCTTCGACCGACTTCAATCCTCGACAGGAGTCCGTCGCCTCTTTTATTGGTTCGCGCTTGTTTGAGAAGTATGACCGCATATTCTCGGGGAATAAAAACAAGCAAGCCCAAAGGCTGCGGGAGAAGCTTAAGGAAGTTGCGGAAGTCTGGAGGAATCCGTATAGTCATGGCGGATTCGATAAAATGCACCAGGCGGTCGGGTTTCATGTCGAGGGGATCGGCGTAATCCCTGTCGGCCTCTCGAATGTTACAAACATGCCGGAATTTCACATTTTCCCAGAACGAGATCAGGGATTCGATGAACTCTGCACTCTCTTCGATGAGATTGACGATTTTCTCTGCTCTGGTCCGCTGTGGGCTTCGCTGGAGTGGGTGAAATACGGCTTGGATGTTCCCCTGGATGAAGAATCACTCAAAATTTTCAGGGGGAAGGTCAGTGAAGGGGAAGCAGAGTTCAGGGATCACCTGTCGCGCACCTCAGCTCACGTTGAGCAAGCGATGAATATGGATTGGTGAGGTGCGGAGGCCGGCGGAGCGGCTTTGGGCTGGAGCTGATTTGGCGCGAGTGATCATGGCCCATTACGCTGGCCCGCGAATCGGGCAGGTTTGTGAGCCTGCCCGTTAGTGCCCGATTTTGGGCCATGATCTTCGAGGCTCGCGCCAAATTGGCTGCCTAAAGCCGTGGAGCCGACCGGCCCCAGCCACAGAGGGTTTTCCTGTCTCTGCCCGCATACATGCATGCAGCGCGCCGCCGGGCGCGGCCAGCCGGGGCGGAGACAGGAGGCAGGCCGCGCCGCAGAGGCGGCGCGCCCGCGCCGTGCGCGGGCCTTGAACCCGTAGAGAAGGTTGTAACTCAGTTGGCCTGGGATGCCGAGTAGGCGTCGGAGCATCGGCGCCTCGGTGGTGGTGAGGTCCTGGGTCCAGCATTCGCACCAGTAGCCGCGGGTGGGCCTGTTCACGGCATCGCTCCTGTCGGGTGGACCGCGAGGACGTAGCGGGCGCTCTCGTCGTGAAGGGTGAGTTGGTAGCCGGTGCCTGTGGTCAGGTAGGCGAGGGCGCGTTCGTGTTCGGTGTCGTCGGTCAGCCAGTGCAGGCCCGGTTGTGCGTGAGGAGCGTCGAGCTGATCCACGACGTGCCGTGTGCGCTCCTGTAACCAGCGCAGTGCCAGACGTGGGCTCGCGGTGTCGTGTGATCCCAATGGGATGGCGCGGACCTCGTGCAGGGGGTAGGCGGCGGCCGTACACCGGTAGGGGAGGAACGGGCCGTCCGCGTTCGATGCACGGTGGCGTAGGAACCTCAGCATGGGCGGTCTTCCGGGGAGCCGGCTCCGGTGAGGAGTTCCGCGGTGACCGTGTAACCACCGTGGTTGTCGTGGACGACGACCCGGTGGGCGAGGGCGTTGACCATGCTCAGGCCCCGGCCGTGCTCGGCCCGTTCGCCCTGCCTCCGGGCCTTCGGGACCGTACCGGCTCCTCCCTCGTCCGTCACCGACAGGGCCACCACCCGCGGGGAGACGGCGACCGCCAGGTGGAAGCTGCCGGAGTGTGAGCCGCTGGCCGTGTAGAGGACGGCGTTCGCACTCAGCTCGCTCACGATCAGCTCGGCGTCGTCGACCAGGGGAGATCCACGCAGGATGTCCCGGGTCCAGCGGCGGGCCCGGCTGACCTCTTCGGGGAAACCTGGGCAAGACAATCCCCAGACCCGGGCCATACTCGTATACTCGTGCATACAAGTTCCTTCATGCTGGTAGGCCGCCATGTGCAGCGGGTTCGGGCTAGACGAGTTTCACTCCGTCGTGGGCGCGGACGGCCGGCGGGGATATCGCGTCGAGTGCGTCCAGGACGCGGATCGCGTACGCCTCGTCGGCGAGTTCGGTGACTTCCTCACGGGTGGCCCAGCGCAGCGCACGGGTCTCCTCGCCCGTGGTGGGCGTGCCGTCGGCGGCCTCGCAGCGGAAGACCAGGGAGACGATCAGGCCCGTCATGTTCTTGTAGACACCGGTCAAGGTCGCGGGAAGCGCGATCTTGATACCGGTCTCTTCGAGGACTTCGCGCTGGAGGGCTTCGGGAATGGTCTCCTCGCGTTCGAGGACTCCGCCCGGGGGCTCCCAGTGGCCATTGTCGCGGCGCTTGATCAGGAGGGCCCGGCCCTGGTCGTCGACGATGACTCCGGCGACGCTCACGGAATGCGGACGGTCGGTGCTCACGGTCCTCGGCCCTCTCGGCTGGCTAGGCTCTCCACCGTAGCAACAACACTCGCCCACTCGTCTAGATACCTAAAGGAGTACATGTGTCCCCCCTCCGCTCCGGCCTGCTGGGTGCCCTCGACCCCACGAGTGATCGTGCGGTCTTCCGGCAGATCGCCGACCAGTTGCGCGAAGCCATCGACCGCGGCCGTTTCAAGGAGGGCGAGAAGCTGCCCTCGGAAGCCGAGCTCGTGGAGCACTACGGGGTGTCCCGGATGACCGTCCGCAACTCCTTCTCCGTCCTCCAGGGGGAAGGGCTCGTGCACGCCGAACACGGCAAGGGCGTCTTCGTGCGACCACGGCCGCCCGTGCGGCGGCTCGCCTCCGACCGGTTCGCCCGGCGCCACCGGGAGCAGGGCAAGTCCGCGTTCATCGTGGAAGCGGACGCGGCCGGCAGTCACCCCCAGGTCGACAGCCTGGAGGTCAAGGAGGAGAAGGCCGGCCAGGACGTCTCCACCCGACTCGGGTCCGTGCGCCGCGTGCTCGCCCGTCGCCGCCGCTACCTGCTGGACGGCCGCCCGGTGGAGTTCGCCACCTCGTACCTGCCGCTCGACATCGCGCGCGGTACGCCGATCGCCGAACCCAACCCGGGACCCGGCGGGATCTACGCCCGCCTTGAGGAGCTGGGTCATCGCCTGGACCACTTCGAAGAGGAGATCCGCGCCCGGATGCCCTCGCCGGACGAGGTCAAGACACTCCGGCTAGCCTCCGGCGTGCCCGTGATCCACCTGATCCGGACCGCGTACGACACGGAGGGGCGACCCGTGGAGGTCTGCGACACGGTCATGGCGGCGGACGCCTACGTCCTGTCGTATCAGCTCCCGGCGACCTGATCGCGGGGGCGGTGGTGGTGCGCGGGGGTGCTTCTCCGGACTCGTACACCCCAACAGGCATACTCGTATAGACGAGTGGGCAAGTTGTGTGGCAAGGTGGTCGTCGTTCCCGGAGATCGGGTTCGAAGGTCACATCTTGTATAGACGAGTAGATGGGGAGAAGTCTTGCGTACCATCCGTGTGGAGACCTCGGCCGCGACGATCCTGCTGACCGAGGCTCCCGAGCCCAAGGTCCGCGACCGCCAGACGGGGGAGGTCGCCAAGGACGCCGTGAGCGGTGAGGCGCTGATGACGATCGGTGTCGTCTACATCGAGGACGGGGAATCGTCGCTGATCAAGGTCACGGTTCCGGAGAGCGGCGTTTCCGAGGGGCTGGTCCTCGGCTCGCCGGTCTCGCTGCCGGGACTGGTGGCCCGCCCGTGGGAGAGCGTCTTCAACGGGCAGCAGCGGCACGGCATCGCCTTCCGTGCCGCCGCCGTCACCCCGGCCCCGTTCCCGGCCGCCGTGGGGGCCGCCTGATGACGGACCTCGCGACGCTCCTGGAGGTGGGTGGCCCCCTCGCCGCGCTCGGTGGAGGGGCCGCCTACGCCCGGGCCAAGCATCCGGCGGTCTACTGGTCCGCGGTCGGCCTGCCGGTCTCCACGGTCCGGCTGCTCGGCTCGTACGGCTCGGTCATGGAGGCGTGCGGCCTGACCGTGGCGCCTTCCCGGCTGCGGGTCCTGGCGGTCAAGGCCACCACTCGCCGTGAGGTCCGGCCCGTACCGCCCCGCCGGGGCATCATCCGGCCCACCTCGACCGGATTACGGCTCCGGCTGCGGCTCGCTCCGGGGCAGGAACCGGCGGACGTGGCGGCCTCGGCCGAACGGCTGCGGCACGCCTGGGGGGTGCACGCCGTGTACGTCAGGACGGTCAAGCCGGGTGTCGTCGAACTCCGGCTCGTCGGCTTCGACGTGCTGCGGCGGGTGCGGATGCCCCGCAAGATCGACGCCGGGCTGCTGAAGGTGCCCGTCGCGCTGCGCGAGGACGCCACCCCCTTCGTACGCGACTACCGGACCATCCCGCACCAACTCACCCTCGGTGCGACGCTGTCCGGCAAGTCCATGTACCTGCGGCACCTCGTCGCCGGCCTCGCCCGTCAGCCGGTTGCCCTGGTCGGCGTCGACTGCAAGCGGGGCGTGGAGCTGGCGCCGTTCGCCGCCCGACTGTCGGCTCTCGCGACCGACCCAGAACAGGCGGCCGAGCTGCTGCCCGTGCTCGTGAGGGAAATGGAGGACCGGTACGACCTGATCAAGGCCCGGCAGGGCATCGCACCCGACACCCCGGCGGAGGAGATCACCTCCGACGTCTGGGGCCTGCCGGAGAACGAACGGCCCATACCGGTGGTGCTGTTCGTGGACGAGGTGGCAGAACTCTTCCTCGTCGCCACGAAGAAGGACGAGGAACGCCGGGACGAGATGGTCACCCAGCTCATCCGCCTCGCTCAGCTCGGTCGGGCCGCCGGCATCTACCTGGAGGTGTGCGGGCAGCGCTTCGGCGCCGAGTTGGGCAAGGGGGCGACCATGCTGCGGGCCCAGTTGACCGGCCGCGTCTGCCACCGCGTCAACGACGAAGCCTCCGCGAAGATGGCGCTCGGCGACATCGCCCCCGAGGCGGTCATGGCCGCCTGCGCCATCGCGCCCGAACGGCCGGGTCTGGCCGTGGCCGGTGACACCTCCGGCGGCTGGTCCCGCATCCGCACCCCGTACCTCTCCCTCGGGGAGGCCGCCGACATCTGCCGCAAGGCGGCGCACCTGGTGCCCGACCTGCCCGCGCTCAAGCCCTTCCGGCCCGACGTGCCCGTACGGCCGGTCGAACCCCCGGCCCCGGTCGTCCAGCCGCGTCCGGCGACCGGCTGACCGTCCCCTTCCCGACCCGGTCGGCGTGACCGTCTCACGCCACGTCCCTACCCCTCCCATGCCCGAATCCGAAAAGGAGCCGCCGCATGCGCGTCCACCTGGCCCGTGTCGACGCGGTGCTCGTCCAAGCGGTCATCGCCGCCGCGCTGTCCTTCGCCCACCTGCACGACCTCGCCTCGGCGGCCGGGCAGGACGGGTGGAAGGCGTGGGCCTACCCCGTATCGGTCGACCTGCTGCTCGTTGCCGCCTGGCGCCGGCTTCGGTCCGGTGAGGCGAAAGCTGCCGGGTGGTGCTGGTTCGTGATCGCGCTCGCCGCCTCCCTCGGCGCGAACGTCGCCACCGCCGGCCTGCTCGACATGGACGAGGTCCCCGCCTGGCTGCGCATCCTCGTCGCAGGCTGGCCCGCGGTCGCCTTCCTCGGCGGAACCCTCCTCGCCCACTCCACGCCGCCGACGGCGGACAAGGAAACCAAGTCCGCCCAGCGCGATGAGGGCACCGGGGACCAGGAGGACGACTCCGAACCCCCGCCCGAGGAACCGTCCACCCGGCCCGACGCCGTGGAAGCACCACCCGCGCGGCCCGCCGTGGCCGTCCCGGCCGCACTGGTCGAACACGCCCGCAAGGTCGCCGCGGAGCACCACGCCCGTACCGGAGCACCCATCGACACCCCGACCCTGCGCGCCCGCCTCGGCGTCCCCGCGCCCCTGGCCGAAGCCATCGCCGCCCACCTCTGAGAGGAGACCCGCATGACCGCCCGTCGCCGCTTCCGCTCCGTCATCCGCATCGGCCCGGTACAGGTCGGCACGTACTACGACGGCCGCGGCCGGGAGAAGCACGCCGCCGCCTGCACGGCTCCGCGCTGCGGCTTCTCCGCCGACTACGACAGCCGTGCCGCCGCCGAGCTGGCCGCCCGTACCCACCGCTGCCCCGTCCGCTGAAAGGACCCGCACACCGTGACCGTCAGCCTGCCGCTCGTCGTCGTCCTCGGCTTCTTCGCCTGGGGAGCGGTCAAGTTCCTCGGCGTCCGCACCTGGATCGTCGTCATGATCACGCTCTTCGGCTTCTGGCTCTCGCAGACCTTCATGGCCCCGGCCATCGAGTCCGGCACGCGCTCCGGCGTGGACATCATCAACGGCTCACATGACTAGACGAGTAGGTAAGGAGAGCTTCGCCGTGTTCCTGCCCAAGTACCCCGACAGCCCCACTCCGCCGCCCGCGCACACCCCCACCACGGCCGACCGGGCGCCCGTCCGGCGTCCGGTCCCGCAGGTCTCCGTCAGCACCGGAGCGGTCGTGGCCGTCCTCGTCGGCGGCGTCGTGCTGACCGCGCTCCTGGCGGCCGTCGCCGTCACGGCCGTCTCCGTGGCCGTCGCCGCCGTGGTCCTGCGCTCGCTGCTGCGCGACCAGCACCGCCGCTGACGCACCGGACCCCGGGGCGGCCTCGATACCGCCAAGCATCCGCCGCCCCGGGGCCGTCTCCCTCCAGCCGAACCAGAAGGAGAAAGCCATCATCACCCGCGCCACTCCGCCTCCGCTCCGCGAACTCGGCGAACTGGCCGCCCTCGGCACCATGCCCGCGCTCCTGCGCCAACTCGCCGGACTCGGCGGCTGCACGCACCCGATCCGCCTCGACGGCCACCGCACCGAGTACGACGTGAACACCCGGACCGGTGAGATCGGCCGCGTCCTGCACCACCTCGACTCGTCGGCCCTCCCGGCCGGTCAGCTCCTCGTGCGCTGCAACAACCGGCGTACGACCCGCTGCGCGGCCTGCGCCGAGGTCTACCGCCGCGACACCTTCCAGCTGATCACCGCCGGACTGCGCGGCGGCAAGGGCGTCCCCGAGCAGGTCGCCACCCATCCGCGGGTCTTCGCCACCTTCACCGCTCCCGGCTTCGGCCCGGTCCACAACCGTCCCACCGGCCCGGCCGGCACGGTCCGCCCCTGCCGCTGCGGCGCCCGCCACGACCAGGACGACGCCGTCCTCGGCACCGCCCTCGACCCGGACACCTACGACTACGAAGCGGCCGTGCTGTGGAACGCGCACGCCGGTCCGCTGTGGCGACGCTTCTCGATCTATCTGCGCCGGGAGGTCGCCAAGCGCGCCGGCCTCACCCAACGGGCCTTCCGCGAACACGCGCGGGTGTCCTTCGCCAAGGTTGCCGAGTACCAGAAGCGCGGCGCCGTCCACTTCCACGCCGTCATCCGCATCGACGGCCCCGACGGTGGCGACTCCCCGCCTCCGGCCTGGGCCACCGCCGAACTGCTGACCGACGCCATCCGGGCCGCCGCCACCGCTGTCCGCGTCGACGGCCCGGTCGTCGACGGCCGCGCCCACACCTTCGCCTTCGGCCGACAGCTCGACATCCGTACGATCCGCTCGGTCGACTTCGACGGCGGCCGGGAACTGACCGAACGGGCCGTGGCCGCCTACATCGCCAAGTACGCCACCAAGGGCGCCGAGACGGCGACGGGCGCCCTCGACCGGCCGCTGAAGTTCGCCGCCGAACTCGCCCAACTCGACATCAGCGACCACGCCCGCCGCCTCATCCGCACCGCCTGGACCCTCGGCGCCCACAAAGACCTGAAACACCTCCGCCTGCGCGCCTGGGCCCACATGCTCGGCTTCCGCGGCCACTTCTCCACCAAGTCCCGCCGCTACTCCACCACCCTCGGCGCCCTCCGCGACGCCCGCGCCGCATGGCGCCGCGCACAGGCGCTCGCCTCCCTACCCGACGAACGACGCCCGGCCGGCGACGACCCGGACGGCCGGGAGGAGACGACGTACGTCCTCGCCCACTGGGCCTACGCCGGTACCGGTCTCGGCCCCGCCGAAGAGTGGCTTTCCGCGTCCCTCGCCCGGGACCTCCAGCCCAACAGCGAAACCGCCCGTGAAGCCCTGTACGCCATGAAAGGAGACCGGTCGTGAGTGACGTCCTCCTGACCGTCGAGCAGGCCGCCGAACGCCTCGGCACCACCACCCGCTTCCCCCGGCGGCTCATCGCGGAACGCCGGATCACCTTCGTGAAGGTCGGCCGCCACGTCCGCATACCGGCGCGGGTCCTGGAGGCGTACATCGAGGGCAACACCGTCCAGCCGATCCGCCGCCGGCGCTCCCGCTATGGAAGGGCGGCCTGATGGGGAACAAGAAGGGCACCCGGCGTCGGTTCGGTGCCGTACGTCAGTACCGCTCCGGTCGCTGGACCGCGAGCTACCAGGGGCCGGACGGGCAGGAATTCCGTTCGCCCGAGACGTTCGCGACCAAGCGGGACGCGGAGGTCTGGCTCTCACAGATCGAAGCCGACCTGTCGCGCGGGAACTGGCAGGACCCGGACGCGGGCGCCGTGAACTTCAAGGAGTACGCCCTCCAGTGGGTCGACGAACGCGGGCTCGCCGCCACGACCGACGAGCTGTACCGGCGCCTCCTCCGGCTGCACCTCCTCCCCGCCTTCGAGGACCTGAACCTCGACGAGATCACCGCCCCGCGTGTCCGCACCTGGCGGACCGAACGCCTCAAGGCCACGGGTGCCACGACCGTTGCCAAGGCGTACCGGCTCCTGAAGGCCATCATGGAAACCGCGGTCGACGACGAGCTGATCCGCCGGAACCCGTGCCGCATCCGGGGCGCGGGCAAGGAGGCCGCCGCCGAACGGCAGATCGCCACCGTCGACCAGGTCGACGCGCTCGCCGACGCCGTCGGGCCCCGCTGGCGGCTGATGGTCTTCCTCGGGGCCTACGGGCCCATGCGCCCGGAGGAACAGGCCGAGCTGCGCCGCAAGGACGTCGACCTGGACGCCATGACCATCCGGGTACGCCGTGCCGCGCCCGAGCTGACCACCGGCAAGCGTGCGGAAGGGCCCACCAAGTCCGAAGCCGGAAGGCGGGTCGTCGTCCTGCCGGCCTTCCTCCGGGCCGACCTCCGGCGCCATCTCGACTGGTACGCGGAGAAGGGGCCGGAGGGGCTGCTGTTCGTGGGGGAGAAGGGCAAGCCGTTCCGCCGCTCCACCTTCGGCCGGAAGTGGCGCCGCGCCCGTGCCGCAGTCGGCATGCCGGACGGCTTCCGCTTCTACGATCTTCGCCACACCGGCCACACCCTGGCGACCCGTTCGGGCGCCACGCTCAAGGACACGATGGTCCGCGCGGGGCAGTCGTCGGAGAAGGCCGCGCTGATCTACCAGCACTCGGACCTGACCCGGCAGCAGGAGGTTGCAAGGGGGCTCGACGACCTCGTGCGGGCCGCCCGCCGAAAGGGCGCCGATCCGTCATCTGGTGCGGATCTGGTGCGCGACGCCTAGCGTGGTCCAGACAACAGACAAGGCCCTGGCCCCATGACCAGGGCCTTCGCTATGGAGCGGGTGACGGGAATCGAACCCGCGCTCTGAGCTTGGGAAGCTCATGTTCTACCATTAAACTACACCCGCACAGCGGCCGGAGGTCCGGGCCGCATCGCCGCTCACTTTACCCCATCCGCCCCTCGGTGTGTCGCGCCGTGGGGTCTTCGTGTGTCGGGCGCCGGGGATCCGGCGCTTGGGGGACGGGAGTTGGGGCATAGGGTGAAGGCCGGGGTGCCGCCTGGAGCGGTGTCCCGTTGATCCCCTAATGTGGCTGTCTCGTCCACCGCTTGCTGGGGAAAGGGCCTGATGGACTTCATGGAGCGAACCGTCGTCCGGTGTGCCGAGGGGCACGTGTTCAGTACCGCGACGTTCCCGATGCAGAACCTCGGGGCCGGGCGGATCGGGCCCGGGCGGCTCCTGCGCTGCCCCCGGTGCGCGCGGCTCCGGCACGCCGTGCCCGTGGGGGCGGCGGCCGAGCGGGGCTGACGGCCCGTACGGCTCCGTCACCCCTGGTGGGAGGCGCGCGGGCGCCCGTCCGGTTGGGGCGGCCCCGCGCGCTCTGCGTATCCTCGGGGCGTGCTTCTCTCAGACAAGGACATCCGGGCCGAGATCGAATCCGGACGGGTGCGGATCGACCCGTACGACGAATCCATGGTCCAGCCCTCGAGCATCGACGTGCGGCTCGACCGCTACTTCCGGGTGTTCGAGAACCACCGCCACCCCCACATCGACCCGGCCGTCGAGCAGGTCGACCTCACCCGGCTGGTGGAGCCGGACGGGGACGAGGCGTTCATCCTGCACCCCGGGGAGTTCGTGCTCGCCTCGACGTACGAGGTCGTGTCCCTGCCCGACGACATCGCCTCCCGGCTGGAGGGGAAGAGCTCCCTCGGGCGGCTCGGCCTCGTCACCCACTCGACCGCGGGTTTCATCGACCCCGGTTTCTCCGGGCATGTCACCCTGGAGCTGTCGAACCTCGCGACCCTGCCGATCAAGCTGTGGCCGGGGATGAAGATCGGCCAGCTGTGCATGTTCCGGCTCAGCTCGCCGGCCGAGTTCCCGTACGGCAGCGAGCGGTACGGGTCCCGGTACCAGGGGCAGCGCGGCCCGACGGCCTCGCGGTCCTTCCAGAACTTCCATCGGACGCAGGTGTGAGCATGAGCGGTGCACGGGAGGACCTCACCTACGAGGGCTTCGGGCGCGCGGTGCGCGAACTGGCCCGGACCATCGCGGACGACGGCTACGAGCCGGACGTGGTGCTGTCCATCGCCCGCGGCGGCGTCTTCGTGGCCGGTGGCCTCGCCTACGCGCTCGACTGCAAGAACATCCACCTCGTGAACGTGGAGTTCTACACGGGTGTCGGCACCACCCTGGAGATGCCGGTGATGCTCGCGCCCGTCCCGAACGTGATCGACTTCAGCGACAAGAGGGTCCTGATCGCCGACGACGTCGCCGACACCGGGAAGACCCTGAAGCTCGTCCACGACTTCTGCCTCGGCCATGTCGCCGAGGTCCGGTCTGCCGTCATCTACGAGAAGCCCCAGTCCCTCGTGAAGTGCGAGTACGTCTGGAAGCGCACCGACGACTGGATCAACTTCCCCTGGAGCGTCGAGGGGCCCGTGGTCCGGCGCTCCGGGCAGGTCCTCGACGCCTGAGGGCGCGGGAACGCGGAAGGGGGAGCGGCCCGCGGGCAGCTCCCCCTTCGCGCCGGTCGGCGCGGTTCCTACAGCGTTCCCAGCTTGATCAGCGACAGCAGCGCCACCAACTGGATCGCCGACGCGCCCAGGGCCTTCGGCCAGGGCAGGTCGTGGGACTTGCTCACCATGGACGTGAACAGCGCGCCCGCCGCCAGCCACGACAGCCAGCCGATCACCTGCACCAGGCCGTTCTCCCCGCCCAGGAACATCGCGAACAGCAGGCGCGGGGCGTCCGTCATCGCCATGATCAGCATCGACAGGCCCACCGTCGGCTGCCACGCCCCGTTGCCGCCGAGCTGACGGGCCAGGGTGTGCGTCACCGCGCCGAGGATCAGGCCGCCCACGACGAACATGACGCCGGTGAGCAGGACCGCCGGCACCGCGGTCGAGAGGGTCGAGTTGATCGTCTCCTCGCGGGCCTTGTCGAAGCCGAACAGTGCCAGCAGGCCGTAGACGAAGGTGACCGTCAGGGCCGGCAGCCAGACCGCGTGGTCGCGCATCTGCCAGAACGTCGCGCCCGGGCGCACCACGATGCCGGTCAGGAGCCGCTGCCACGGCAGGCGCGGCCCCGAGGGGGCGGCGGGGTCCGCGCGGTGGGTCTCCGGCGGCCCGTACGGGTCCTCGTGCACGCTGAACATCTGGGTGTGGCCAGGGTTGTTCGCGGTGTGCGCGTGGGACGCGTGGGACTGCCGGGGGTGGTGCGGGTGCGGCGCGGCCTGCTGGTGGTACGGGTCGCCGAAGTACTCGGGCTCGCCGTGCGCGCGGTCGTCCCTCGGCCACTGCTGCGGCGGGGCGTACGGCGGCGCCTCGCCGTTGCCGTACGGCCCCTGGTGGGGGTGCGGGGGCTGCTGCCCCTGTTGGCGCGGGGTGCGGTTGCCCCGGCCGCGTCCGATCCTGAATCCAGCCACGTCTACGAACGTACCCGGTTACGTCCGTACGGGCGTAACCGGCCTTGCGGCGGGCCCTGTTTGCTGCCGAGCTGTGACATCCCGGGCGGACGCGGGTGCGGGAACGGCGGGGCGGCCGGGCCGACCCGTGGTGGTCGGTCCGGCCGCCCCGCCGTGGCGCGCCGCCGGGCGCCGGCGTTACTTCGCCGGCTCGGGCTCCGGGGCCGCGTCGGACGCCGGGGCCTCGGGCTTCGGGGTCCTGACCGACTCCAGGAGGAGCTGCGCCACGTCCACGACCTGGAGCGACTCCTTGGCCTGGCCGTCGTTCTTCTTGCCGTTCACCGAGTCCGTCAGCATGACCAGGCAGAACGGGCAGGCCGTGGACACGATGTCCGGGTTGAGCGACAGGGCCTCGTCGACGCGCTCGGTGTTGATGCGCTTGCCGATGCGCTCCTCCATCCACATCCGCGCGCCGCCGGCGCCGCAGCAGAAGCCGCGTTCCTTGTGGCGGTGCATCTCCTGCTGGCGCAGGCCGGGGACGGCGGACATGATCTCGCGCGGCGGCGTGTAGACCTTGTTGTGCCGGCCCAGGTAGCACGGGTCGTGGTAGGTGATCAGGCCGTCGACCGGGGTCACCGGGACGAGCCTGCCCTCGTCGACGAGGTGCTGGAGCAGCTGCGTGTGGTGGATGACCTCGAACTCGCCGCCGAGCTGCGGGTACTCGTTCGCGATCGTGTTGAAGCAGTGCGGGCAGGTCGCGACGATCTTCTTCGCCGACTTCGGCTTCTTCGTCGACGGCTCGTCCTCGTCCTCGCCGAACGCCATGTTCAGCATCGCGACGTTCTCCTGGCCGAGCTGCTGGAACAGCGGCTCGTTACCCAGGCGGCGGGCGGAGTCGCCGGTGCACTTCTCGTCCCCGCCCATGATCGCGAACTTGACGCCCGCCATGTGCAGCAGCTCCGCGAAGGCCTTGGTGGTCTTCTTGGCGCGGTCCTCCAGGGCGCCGGCGCAGCCGACCCAGTACAGGTAGTCGACCTCGGAGAGGTCCTCGACGTCCTTGCCCACGATCGGGACCTCGAAGTCGACCTCCTTGGTCCACTCGACGCGCTGCTTCTTCGCCAGGCCCCAGGGGTTGCCCTTCTTCTCCAGGTTCTTGAGCATCGTGCCCGCCTCGGACGGGAACGCGGACTCGATCATCACCTGGTAGCGGCGCATGTCGACGATGTGGTCGACGTGCTCGATGTCGACGGGGCACTGCTCGACGCAGGCGCCGCAGGTGGTGCAGGACCACAGGACGTCCGGGTCGATGACGCCGTTCTCCTCGGCGGTGCCGATCAGCGGGCGCTCGGCCTCGGCGAGGGCGGAGGCGGGGACGTCCTTCAGCGCCTCGGCGGACGCCTTCTCCTCGCCCTCCGCGGTCTTGCCGCCGCCGGCGAGCAGGTACGGGGCCTTGGCGTGCGCGTGGTCGCGCAGCGACATGATCAGCAGCTTCGGGGAGAGCGGCTTGCCGGTGTTCCAGGCGGGGCACTGCGACTGGCAGCGGCCGCACTCGGTGCAGGTGGAGAAGTCGAGGATGCCCTTCCAGGAGAAGTGCTCGACCTGGGAGACGCCGAAGACGGTCTCCTCGGCGCCCTCCTCGTCGTCGAAGACGGTTTCGAAGTCGATCTCCTTGCCGCCGGACGTCATCGGCAGCAGGGCGCCCAGCGCGGTCCCGCCGTCGGCGTTGCGCTTGAACCAGATGTTGGGGAAGCCGAGGAAGCGGTGCCAGGCGACGCCCATGTTGGTGTTGAGCGAGACCGTGATCATCCAGATCAGGGAGACACTGATCTTCACCATGGCAGCGAGGTACACCAGGTTCTGCAGGGTGCCGGTGCTCAGCCCGTCGAAGGCGAGGACGAGCGGGTACGACACGAAGTAGGCCGGGTCGTACGAGTCGACGTGGTGCAGCGCGCCCTCCAGGCCGCGCAGGACCAGGATGACCAGGCCGATGGTGAGGATGACGTACTCGACGAAGTACGCCTGCCAGGCCTTGGAGCCGGCGAAGCGCGACTTGCGGCCGGGCCGGGACGGCAGGCTCAGCAGCCGGATCACGATCAGGACGGCGATGCCGAGGACGGTGGCCAGGCCGATCGCCTCGGTGTACATCTCGAACGGCAGGAAGCCGCCGACGACCGGCAGGGTCCAGTCGGCCCGGAAGAGCTGCCCGTACGCCTGCGCCAGGGTGGGCGGCAGGGTGAGGAAGCCGATCGCGACGAACCAGTGCGCGAAGCCGACGATCCCCCAGCGGTTCATCCGGGTGTGGCCGAGGAACTCCCGGACCACGGTGGCGGTCCGGGCCTTCCAGTCGTCGGTGCGGCTGCCGGCCGGCACGGGCTGGCCGAGCCTGACGAACCGGTAGATGTGCGCGATCGCTCGGGCAAAGAGCGCAACGCCGACCACGGTCAGGGTCAGCGACACAATGATCGCGGCGAGTTGCATGGGGGCTCCTCGGGCCTGCGAGGTGGGAGTTCGGCACTACTAAGCGGTAACTTATTGGGTTCGCTGTCGAGCGTACCCAGTTATTCCGCCGCACTGTAGCCGCGTACGCGGTGATCTGCGTCGCTCAGGCGCGCCGGGCCGCCGCCCGCGGCCGGCGGCATCTCGCCCCGTACGGCGCGGGGCGACCGTGACGGCGCGTCCAGGGGCAGTGGGCGTACGGGCGGGGTGCGCGGGGTGAGGGTCCGGCCGTGCGGGCCGGTCGCGGTCTCTCGTAGGAGGACATCGCCGGGCGGGTGGCGCGGGTCGCGGACGGTCGCGGCGACGAGGGGCGCGGGTGCGGCGAGGGCGAGGAGTGCGGAGCGGGCCGGGGGCCGGATCCGGGATGCGTTCGGGGGCGTGGCGCGGCACCCGGCCGTTCCGGGGGGTCGTGGCGGGGTGGTGGCAGCCGTTCCGGGTGACCTGATGGGTAAATCCGGCAAGAGGTGTAGAGAGGGTTAAAGCGGTGAGAATCACCTGATGTGCAGCAGGATGGGCTGGGGACGTCCGCGCGGCGGCTCGATGCGCCATGCATTGCGTATAAGAGCCGGATAAAAGTTGAGCCGGATCGGCTCAGGTCTGTTGACGGGGGCAGGCGGCTGGTGCATCCTTGAGTCTGTTCCGCTCAAGTCAGCTGGAGGAATCGAAATGGCACGTGCGGTCGGCATCGACCTGGGCACGACTAACTCCGTCGTCAGCGTTCTGGAAGGCGGCGAGCCCACCGTCATCACCAACGCCGAGGGCGCCAGGACCACGCCGTCCGTCGTCGCCTTCGCCAAGAACGGCGAGGTCCTCGTGGGTGAGGTCGCCAAGCGGCAGGCCGTCACCAACGTCGACCGGACCATCCGCTCGGTCAAGCGCCACATGGGCACGGACTGGAAGATCGAGCTGGACGGGAAGAAGTTCAACCCGCAGCAGATGTCCGCGTTCATCCTGCAGAAGCTGAAGCGGGACGCCGAGGCGTACCTGGGCGAGAAGGTCACGGACGCGGTCATCACCGTCCCGGCGTACTTCAACGACTCCGAGCGGCAGGCGACCAAGGAGGCCGGCGAGATCGCCGGCCTGAACGTCCTGCGCATCGTCAACGAGCCCACCGCCGCTGCCCTGGCGTACGGCCTCGACAAGGACGACCAGACGATCCTCGTCTTCGACCTCGGCGGCGGCACCTTCGACGTCTCGCTGCTGGAGATCGGTGACGGCGTCGTCGAGGTGAAGGCCACCAACGGCGACAACCACCTCGGTGGCGACGACTGGGACCAGCGCGTCGTCGACTACCTGGTCAAGCAGTTCCACAGCGGCCACGGCGTGGACCTCTCCAAGGACAAGATGGCGCTCCAGCGCCTCCGCGAGGCCGCCGAGAAGGCGAAGATCGAGCTGTCCTCGTCCACCGAGACCTCGATCAACCTCCCGTACATCACGGCGTCCGCCGAGGGCCCGCTGCACCTGGACGAGAAGCTCACCCGCGCCCAGTTCCAGCAGCTCACCGCCGACCTGCTCGAGCGCTGCAAGATCCCGTTCCACAACGTCATCAAGGACGCGGGCATCCAGCTCTCCGAGATCGACCACGTCGTCCTCGTCGGCGGTTCGACCCGCATGCCCGCCGTCGCCGAGCTCGTCAAGGAGCTGACCGGCGGCAAGGAGGCCAACAAGGGCGTGAACCCGGACGAGGTCGTGGCGATCGGCGCCTCGCTCCAGGCCGGTGTCCTCAAGGGCGAGGTCAAGGACGTCCTGCTCCTCGACGTGACCCCGCTGTCCCTCGGCATCGAGACCAAGGGCGGCATCATGACCAAGCTCATCGAGCGGAACACCACGATCCCGACGAAGCGCTCCGAGATCTTCACCACGGCGGAGGACAACCAGCCGTCGGTGCAGATCCAGGTCTACCAGGGCGAGCGCGAGATCGCCGCGTACAACAAGAAGCTCGGCATGTTCGAGCTGACCGGCCTTCCGCCGGCCCCGCGCGGCGTCCCGCAGATCGAGGTCTCCTTCGACATCGACGCCAACGGCATCATGCACGTCACGGCCAAGGACCTCGGCACGGGCAAGGAGCAGAAGATGACCGTCACCGGCGGCTCCTCGCTCCCGAAGGACGAGGTCGACCGGATGCGCGAGGAGGCCGAGCGGTACGCGGAGGAGGACCACAAGCGCCGCGAGGCCGCCGAGACGCGCAACCAGGGCGAGCAGCTCGTCTACCAGACCGAGAAGTTCCTCGCCGACAACGCCGACAAGGTCCCGGGCGAGATCAAGACCGAGGTCGAGACGGCGGTGAACGAGCTCAAGGAGAAGCTGAAGGGCGAGGACACCGCGGAGATCCGCACCGCCACCGAGAAGGTCGCGGCCGTCTCCCAGAAGCTCGGCCAGGCCATGTACGCCGACGCCCAGGCGGCCGGCCAGGCGGCGGGCGGCGCCCAGGCGGACGCCGACGGCGCCAAAGCCGACGACGACGTGATCGACGCCGAGATCGTCGATGACGAGAAGCCGAAGGGCGGGGCCGCATGACGGAGGAGACCCCGGGGTTCGAGGAGAAGCCCGACGTCCCCTCCGGCGCCACCTCCGACGACGCCGCCGAGACCGCCGAGAGCCCTTCCACCGAGGAGGGCGCGGCGGCCCCGGCCGGGGACGCGAACCAGACGGACCAGTCGATCGGCCTGACCGCCGAGCTGGACCAGGTCCGCACCGCGCTCGCCGAGCGCACCGCCGACCTCCAGCGGCTCCAGGCCGAGTACCAGAACTACCGCCGCCGAGTCGAAAGGGACCGGGTCGCGGTCAAGGAGGTCGCCATCGCGAACCTCCTGTCCGAACTGCTGCCCGTGCTCGACGACATCGGCCGGGCGCGGGAGCACGGCGAGTTGGTCGGCGGCTTCAAGTCGGTCGCCGAGTCGCTGGAGGCCACCGTCGCGAAGATGGGCCTCCAGCAGTTCGGCAAGGAGGGCGAGCCCTTCGACCCGACCGTGCACGAGGCGCTGATGCACTCGTACGCGCCGGACGTGGAGGAGACGACCTGCGTGGCGATCCTCCAGCCGGGCTACCGGATCGGCGAGCGGACCATCCGTCCCGCGCGTGTCGCCGTCGCCGAGCCCCAGCCGGGCGCCGCGCCGGCCTCGAAGGAAGAGCAGCCGGCCGACGAGGAGAGCGGTGGCCCCGAGGAGGGCTGACGGCCGCAGGGCCGGCGGTCGCGGGACCGCCGGCCCCGGACCCGACGCGGTGACCGTCCGGGAGGAGGGACGTCGATGAGCACGAAGGACTTCGTCGAGAAGGACTACTACAAGGTCCTCGGCGTCCCCAAGGACGCCACCGAAGCCGAGATCAAGAAGGCGTACCGGAAGCTGGCCCGCGAGTTCCACCCGGACGCCAACAAGGGCGACGCCGCCGCGGAGGCCCGCTTCAAGGAGGTCTCCGAGGCGAACGACGTCCTCGGGGACCCCAAGAAGCGCAAGGAGTACGACGAGGCACGCGCCCTCTTCGGCAACGGCGGCTTCCGGCCCGGCCCCGGCGGCCAGGGCGGCACGTTCAACTTCGACCTGGGCGACCTGTTCGGCGGCCAGGGCGGGACGGGCGGTGCCGGCGGCTTCGGCGGCGGGCTCGGGGACGTCTTCGGCGGCCTGTTCAACCGGGGCGGCACCGCCGGCACCCGTACGCAGCCGCGCCGCGGCCAGGACGTCGAGTCCGAGGTGACGCTCAGCTTCACCGAGGCGGTCGACGGGGCCACCGTCCCCCTGCGCATGTCCAGCCAGCAGCCCTGCCGGGCGTGCTCCGGCACGGGCGACAAGAACGGCACGCCCCGCGTCTGCCCCACGTGCGTCGGCACCGGCCAGGTGTCGCGCGGCTCGGGCGGCGGCTTCTCGCTGACCGACCCGTGCCTGGACTGCAAGGGACGCGGACTGATCGCCCAGGACCCGTGCGAGGTGTGCCGCGGCAGCGGACGTGCCAAGTCCTCGCGCACCATGCAGGTCCGCATCCCGGCGGGGGTCTCCGACGGGCAGCGGATCAGGCTGCGCGGCAAGGGCGCGCCCGGCGAGCGGGGCGGCCCGGCCGGCGACCTGTACGTGGTCGTCCACGTCGGCGAGCACCCGGTCTTCGGCCGCAGGGGCGACAACCTCACCGTCACCGTGCCCGTCTCGTATCCGGAGGCGGCCCTCGGCGGCGAGATCAGGGTGCCGACCCTCGGAGGGCCTCCGGTCACGCTGAAGATCCCCCCGGGCACCCCCAACGGCCGTACGATGCGGGCCCGCGGCAAGGGCGCGGTCCGCAAGGACGGCACGCGCGGCGACCTGCTGGTCACGGTCGAGGTCGCCGTACCGAAGAAGCTGGACGACAAGGCGCGCGAGGCTCTGGAGGCGTACCGTCGAGCCACCGCGGACGAGGACCCGCGGGCGGATCTGTTCCAAGCCGCGAAGGGGGCTTGAGGCGATGGACGCACGTCGACGCAACCCGTACGAACTGACCGACGAGACCCCGGTGTACGTCATCTCGGTGGCGGCGCAGCTCAGCGGGCTGCACCCGCAGACGCTGCGCCAGTACGACCGGCTGGGGATCGTCTCCCCGGACCGTACGGCCGGCCGGGGCCGGCGCTACTCGGCCCGCGACATCGAGCTGCTCCGGCAGGTGCAGCAGCTGTCGCAGGACGAGGGCGTCAACCTGGCCGGGATCAAGCGGATCATCGAGCTGGAGAACCAGGTCACCGCGCTGGAGGCCCGCGTGGCGGAGCTGACCGCGGCCCTGGAGGGCGCGACGGTGGCGATGCGCCAGCGGGAGGCGCAGGTGCACGCCTCGTACCGGCGTGATCTGGTGCCCTATCAGGACGTCCAGCAGACCAGCGCCCTGGTGGTGTGGCGGCCGGCCGGCAGGCGCGGCGGCGAGTAGCCCCCGGAGGAAGGCGCCGGGAGCACCGGCGGACCCGTGTGAGGCCCCCTTCTCCGGAGGGGGCCTCACGCATGCCTGGCCGGGCGCCGGAGGGGCCGTGGCGGGGCGGCGGGTCAGCCGTGCCCGCGCACCTGCTCCCGGTCCCGGCCCGCCTCCGGGTCCGGGAAGTGGTCGTGGCCCTGCTCCTGGTCGAGGATGCCGGACCGGGCGATGAGGTAGCCGAGCTGGGCGCGGCTGCCGCTGCCGAGCGTGGACGCGAGCTTCGCGATGTGGGCGCGGCAGGTGCGGACGTTCATGCCGAGGCGGCGGGCGATGGCCTCGTCGACGTGGCCCTCGACGAGCAGCTTGGCGATGGAGCGCTGGATGCCGCTTATCCCGTTGAGGGCGGGCGCGTACGTGACGACCTCCTCCTCCCAGGGGATGCCGTGCTGCCAGAACTGGTCGAAGACGCCGACGAGGTACTGGACGAGCCCCTCGTGGCGCAGCTCCAGCGCGACCTGGCGGTCGCTGCGGGCCGGGATGAAGGCCACCTTGCGGTCGATGATGATCAACCGGTCGACGATCTCCTCCAGCGTGCGCACCTCCAGGCCGTACGGGGTGATCCGCTCGACGTATCCCATGGTCGCCGAGTGGTGCCGGGCCGTGTGCTGGTAGAGGGTCCGCATCCGGACACCGCGGCCGAGGAGGGGTTCCACCCGGCGCAGGGCGGCCTTGACGTTCTCGGGCCTGCGCCCGCTGCCGGGCTGGATCGTGAGGAGTTCGACCGCGCACTCCTCCGTCACGCGGTCGAGTTCGGCGTTGATGACGGCGAGCCCTTCGAGGACGTTGATCGCGTCGCTCGTGCAGGGGGTCGCCGCAGTGATCGTCATGAACGGCTCGAACGCGTCGGTGAGCGACAGCGCCCGCTGCCGCTGCTGCTGGATCTCCCGCTCGATGGGGTGGATCAGCTGGTTGAGGGCAATGGACGGGGGGACGGGGCGCAGCCACTGCGGGTCGTCCGGATCCGGGTGCAGCAGGGCGAGGTCGATGAGGCAGGGTGCCGCGTCGACCTCGGAGCGGGCTATCCGGCCGGCGCGCAGGGCGGCCGCGTACAGGTGCTTTCCGGCTTCACACAGCTCGTCGTGACTGTGCTCGGTTTCCGGACTGTCCGCCTTCGACCGCATCTGCACCCCCCTCAGGGTCCTGTATTTCAGGAACATGATGCCTGTATCGGCTGGTGGAAGCGTTCGGAGTGAGCCATCGTCGTAGACGCGGGGGAGGAGGTAAGGACAAAAAGAGGTGGAGATCGTCCATGACCAGGATGGTTCGTGCACTTAGCGTCATAGCTGTCGCCGCGGCGGCCGCGTGCGGTGTCGTCGACCTCAGCGGCGAACCGTCGTGGGAAACGGTGTCCTCGGGCAGTGTCGTCGCAGGTGAGCCCTCGTGGGAACTCGGACCGGCCGGCTCGTCCGAGCCCTCGTGGGAGGTCGCCCCGTCGAGCCCGCGCGAGCCCTCGTGGGAGAGCGCCGGATCCGCGCCGGCGGGTGCCGTCGCATGAACGTCCCCGACGACTCCCGCTTCCGCCGCGAGATGGCGTCCGCCTACCGGTCCGGGTGGCATTTCATCGACCTCGTCACCGCCGTCCCCCAGGGTGGCGATTCGTTGATGGTCACCCTCTTCGGCGAGCCGATCGTCATCACCCGCGGAGACGACGAGGACATCCGCGCCTACCGGTGCCTCCGCCGGCCGCGCGGCGCGCCGAAGCCCGTCCGTTGCGCCGTCCGCTACGGAATGATCTTCGTCAACCTCGACCAGCGTGACCATCAGCTGGTCGAGACCGAGACCACCACCGCCACCCCCCGCAGCGCCTGAGCGATTCCCCCGTCGTTCCAGATCGTTCAGGTGCTTCCCCCACACAGCGGCGCCATCGTGGACCTGAAACACGATGGCGCCGTTGTGCTGCGCGCGTACGGAACGGGCCGCGCCCCCGAAGCCGCGCACGCGCTCAGGCGCGCCCCATGGCCCGGGTGAGGGCGATCTCCACCACGACCCGGTCCGGGTTCGGCGCGGGGGTGCGGCCGTACCGCCGCGCGTACCGGGCGACGGCGTCCGCGACGGCCTCGGGCTCCGTGCGGATCGTCGCGCGGCCCTCCAGCGTCGCCCAGCGGCCCGCGTCCACCTGGCACACGGCGACCCGCGCCCCGCCGGGGCCGGCGGCCAGGATGTTGGCCACCTTCCGGCTGTTCCTGTTGGTGATCACGCGCGCCAGGCCCCGCTCGCCGCCCTCGGGGTCGTACGTCACGCCCACCGCCACGACGTGCGGGGTGCCGTCCGGGCGGAGGGTCGTCAGGGTGCACATGTGCCGCTCCCGCCAGAAGCTGACGTAGGAGGGGTCGGGGTTGCGCAGGTCGATGGCCATGGGCCGGAACCTACCGGCGGTCGCTGGCCTCCACCACCTTGAGTGGAATAGACTCAATTTTGTGGACGTTGGCTGAGTCAAAGCCGGTGTGCAGGCGCACCGGCACCCGAGGAGGACCAAGCACACGTGGACGCCGAGCTGACCAACAAGAGCCGGGACGCCCTCAACGCCGCCACCAGCCGCGCCGTGTCCGACGGACACCCGGACCTGACCCCGGCGCACCTGCTGCTGGCGCTGCTCTCCGGCCAGGACAACGAGAACCTCACCGACCTGCTCGCCGCCGTCGAGGCCGACCAGGCCGCCGTGCGCTCGGGCGCCGAGCGGCTCCTCGCCGCCCTCCCGAGCGTCACCGGGTCGACCGTCGCCCCGCCGCAGCCCAACCGCGACCTGCTGGCCGTCGTCGCCGACGCCCAGGCCCGCGCCCGGGAGCTCGGCGACGAGTACCTGTCGACGGAGCACCTGCTCATCGGCATCGCCGCCAAGGGCGGACCGGCCGGCGAACTGCTCACCCGGCAGGGCGCCGACGCGAAGAAGCTGCTGGCCGCCTTCACCGGCTCCCGCGGCACGCGCCGCATCACTACCCAGGACCCGGAGGGCCAGTACAAGGCACTGGAGAAGTTCGGCACGGACCTCACGGCCGCCGCCCGGGAGGGCAGGCTCGACCCGGTCATCGGCCGCGACCAGGAGATCCGCCGCGTCGTCCAGGTGCTGTCGCGGCGCACCAAGAACAACCCCGTCCTCATCGGCGAGCCCGGCGTCGGCAAGACCGCCGTCGTCGAGGGCCTCGCCCAGCGCATCGTGAAGGGCGACGTGCCCGAGTCGCTGCGCGACAAGCGGCTCGTCTCCCTCGACCTGGGCGCCATGGTCGCCGGGGCGAAGTACCGGGGCGAGTTCGAGGAGCGGCTGAAGACCGTCCTCTCCGAGATCAAGGAGAGCGAGGGCCGGATCGTCACCTTCATCGACGAGCTGCACACGGTCGTCGGCGCGGGCGCCGGCGGCGACTCCGCCATGGACGCCGGCAACATGCTCAAGCCGATGCTGGCCCGCGGCGAGCTGCGCATGGTCGGTGCCACCACGCTCGACGAGTACCGTGAGCGCATCGAGAAGGACCCGGCGCTGGAGCGCCGCTTCCAGCAGGTCCTGGTCGCCGAGCCGACCGTCGAGGACACGATCGCCATCCTGCGCGGTCTGAAGGGCCGGTACGAGGCCCACCACAAGGTGCAGATCGCGGACTCGGCACTGGTCGCCGCGGCGACGCTCTCCGACCGGTACATCACATCCCGCTTCCTCCCCGACAAGGCGATCGACCTCGTCGACGAGGCGGCCTCCCGGCTCCGGATGGAGATCGACTCGTCGCCCGTGGAGATCGACGAGCTGCAGCGCGCCGTCGACCGCCTCCGCATGGAGGAGCTGGCGCTGAAGAGCGAGACCGACCCCGCCTCCGTCCAGCGCCTGGAGAAGCTGCGCCGCGACCTCGCCGACAAGGAGGAGGAGCTGCGCGGTCTGACCGCCCGCTGGGAGAAGGAGAAGCAGGGCCTCAACCGCGTCGGTGAGCTGAAGGAGCGCCTCGACGACCTGCGCGGGCAGGCCGAGCGCGCCCAGCGCGACGGCGACTTCGACACGGCGTCCAAGCTGCTGTACGGGGAGATCCCGGCCGTCGAGCGGGAACTGGCCGCGGCGACGGAGGCGGAGGAGGAGGCCGCCAAGACGACCGGCGGCACCGACAAGATGGTCAAGGAGGAGGTCGGCCCCGACGACATCGCGGACGTGGTCGGCTCCTGGACCGGCATCCCCGCCGGGCGGCTCCTGGAGGGCGAGACGCAGAAGCTGCTCCGCATGGAGGAGGAGCTCGGCAGGCGCCTGATCGGGCAGGCCCAGGCGGTCCGGGCGGTCTCCGACGCCGTGCGCCGCACCCGCGCGGGCATCGCCGACCCCGACCGGCCGACCGGCTCGTTCCTCTTCCTGGGGCCGACCGGCGTCGGCAAGACGGAACTGGCCAAGGCGCTCGCGGACTTCCTCTTCGACGACGAGCGGGCGATGGTCCGCATCGACATGTCGGAGTACGGCGAGAAGCACTCCGTCGCCCGCCTCGTCGGCGCGCCCCCCGGGTACGTCGGCTACGAGGAGGGCGGCCAGCTGACGGAGGCGGTGCGCCGCCGCCCGTACAGTGTGATCCTGCTGGACGAGGTGGAGAAGGCCCACCCGGAGGTCTTCGACATCCTCCTCCAGGTCCTCGACGACGGCCGGCTCACGGACGGGCAGGGGCGGACGGTCGACTTCCGCAACACCATCCTGGTGCTCACCTCCAACCTGGGCAGCCACTTCCTGATGGAGCCGACGACGACGGAGGCGGAGAAGCGGGAGCAGGTCCTGGAGGTGGTCCGCGCCTCCTTCAAGCCGGAGTTCCTGAACCGGCTGGACGACATCGTGGTCTTCTCGGCCCTCACGCGCGACGAGCTCGCCCACATCGCGCGGCTCCAGATCGGCCGGCTGGCCCGCCGCCTCGCGGAGCGCCGCCTCACCCTGGACGTCACCCCGGCGGCCCTGGAGTGGCTCGCCGACGAGGGCAACGACCCGGCGTACGGCGCGCGGCCGCTGCGCCGCCTGGTCCAGACGGCCATCGGGGACCGCCTGGCGCGGGAGATCCTGTCCGGCGAGATCCGGGACGGCGACACGGTCCGCGTGGACCGGGAGGACGGCGACCTGTCGGTGGCGCCGGTCCGGTGATCCCCGCCGGCCCGTGCCGCGCCGCCACCCTGTCGGGGCGGCGGCGCGGCACGGACCGCGGTGGATCGGAGCCGTTCGGGGTTGCCACCGACGGGCCGGGATGGGGGAGGATGGCGGGTATCCGTACGAAGGGAATTACCCGGTGAGCATCGACCCGTCCTCGATTCCGAATTTCGGGGGACAGCCCCAGCCTCAGGCCGCAGGACCGGCGGGCCCCGTCGTCCCCGACCAGGACCTGGTGAAGCAGCTCCTGGAGCAGATGGAGCTCAAGTACGTCGTCGACGACGAGGGCGACCTCGCGGCGCCGTGGGAGGACTTCCGCACCTACTTCATGTTCCGCGGCGAGGCGGAGCAGCAGGTCTTCTCCGTGCGCACGTTCTACGACCGCCCGCACCCGTCCGAGGACCGCGCCAAGATCCTCGAACTCGTCGACGACTGGAACCGCCGCACCCTGTGGCCCAAGGTCTACACCCACCTCCACGAGGACGAGCAGGGCGGCGCCACCGTCCGGCTCATCGGCGAGGCGCAGATGCTCATCGGCATGGGCGTCAGCCTGGAGCACTTCGTGTCGTCGACCGTCAGCTGGGTCCGCGCGTCGATCGAGTTCGACAAGTGGATGGTGGAGCAGCTGGGCCTGGAGCCCGGTGAGGGCGGCGAGCCCGCCGAGGGCGACGAGGCCTGAGCGGCCCCGCGGCCCGCACGGCCGCGGTCCGACCGGAGGCGGTGGCCGCAGGAGGTCACCGCCCCGGCCGGAGGCGGGCGAGGCGGTCGGCCGCCTCCCGCAGCACCGCCTCCTTCTTGCAGAACGCGAACCGGACCAGCGTCCGCCCCGTGTCCGCGCGGTCGTAGAAGACCGCGTTGGGGACGGCGACGACCCCGCACCGCTCGGGCAGCGACCGGCAGAACGCGACCCCGTCCTCCTCGCCCAGCGCGGCGGCGTCCGCGGTGACGAAGTACGTGCCCCGCGACCGGTACACCGTGAAGCCGGCCGCCGCCAGCCCCGCGGCGAGGATGTCCCGCTTGCCCTCCAGGTCCGCCCGCAGCGTGTCGAAGTACGACTCCGGAAGCCGCAGCGCCTCCGCGACGGCGTACTGGAACGGCCCCGACGCCACGTACGTGAGGTACTGCTTCGCGGTGCGCACGGCGGCCGTCAGCTCGGGCGGCGCGGTCAGCCAGCCGACCTTCCAGCCCGTGAAGGAGAACGTCTTCCCGGCGGACGAGACGGTCACCGTGCGCTCCCGCATCCCCGGGAACGTCGCGATCGGCACGTGCTCCGCCCCGTCGAAGACCAGGTGCTCGTAGACCTCGTCGGTGACGACCAGCAGGTCCCGCTCGACGGCGAGCGCCGCGACGGCGGCCAGCTCCTCGCGGGTGAGGACGGTGCCGGTGGGGTTGTGCGGGGTGTTGAGCAGGAGGAGCCGGGTGCGGTCGGTGACGGCCGCCCGCAGTTCGTCCAGGTCGAGGACGAACCGGCCGCCCGCCGGGTCGGGGCGCAGCGGGACGGGGACGCGCGTGCCGCCCGCCATGGCGATGCACGCCGCGTACGAGTCGTAGTACGGCTCCAGGGCGATGACCTCGTCTCCCGGTTCCACCAGTGCCAGCAGGGCCGCGGCGATCGCCTCCGTCGCGCCCACGGTGACCAGGACCTCGGTGTCGGGGTCGTACTCGAGGCCGTACCGCCGCCGCTGGTGGTCGGCGATCGCGGTGCGCAGCTCCGGGACGCCGGGGCCGGGCGGGTACTGGTTGCCGAGGCCCTCGCGCAGGGCGCGGACGGCCGCCTCGCGGATCTCCTCGGGGCCGTCGGTGTCGGGGAATCCCTGGCCGAGGTTGATGGAGCCGGTGGCGGCCGCGAGGGCGGACATCTCGGCGAAGATCGTCGTGCCGAAGCCGGTGAGGCGGCGGTTGAGCGCTGCTCTGGTCATGGCGTCATCCTGGGGGCAAGCGGGAGCCGCCTCAAGGAGGGGCGCGCGGGCGGCCCGAACCTCTGGAGTTCCTCAAGTGCGGATTGGGCGTGTCGCCGGGGCGGGCATCTCCCGGGCACACATCACACGGGGAGAGGACACGGGATGGGACTGGCTGCGGTCATCGGGGTGATGGTGCTGGTGGGGCTCCTGGGAATCACCGTCGCCGTCGCGCGGGCGGGCGCCGGGGGGCGGAGCGGGAGCCGTCGGCGCGTCTCGTCGTCGTCCGGCGGGGGCGGCTGGTGGGCCGGGGACGGTTCGTCGTCGGACGGTGGTTCGTCGTCGGACGGGAGTTCGTCGTCGGGCGGGAGTTCGTCGTCGGACGGCGGTTCGTCGTGCGGCGGTGGTTGCGGCGGGGGCTCCTGAGACGAGGGGGGGAAAGTGTTCGACATGAGTGGGGCGATCGTGGTGTGCAGTGCGGTCCTGCTGCTCCTGACGGGGCTGGCGGTACTCATGGGGGGTCGCTCCCCGCAGGGCCACGGCAGTGGGGGCCGGGGCGGTGCGGCCAGTGACGCCGACGGGGCGGGCCCGTGGGCCGGCTCCGACGGCGACCCGTCCCGCGGCTGCGGGAGCGGCGACTGACGGACACGACGGCGACCGAAGGGCGCGGCCGGCCCGCAGTCCGGGCCGGCCGCGTAGGGATCCGGTGGGCATGGAGACCCGGGGGCATGGAGACCCGGTGGGCATGGAGACCCGGGGAGCCGGTGTTCGTCTGAACAAGGATTCCCCAATCCCCCCTGAAGGGTGAACAGTTGCGCCGCCAAGCGCTCTCGGGGGGCGGATTCGCGGCCGACTTGGTCAAAGGCGCTATGGGCAACACCGGTTCGTGGTTGGCTCGTTGTCGAGTGCTTCGAGCCCTCGGGCCCCGCGCGGGTTCCGAGCCGGTACCTCGATTCCCCGGAGCGTCTCGCGGGACGACGCCACCCCCCGGTCCACCGTCACGTCATCGTGCTTGCGGAGCTGACCCATGCTCACCACCCTTCAGACTGCGTACACCGACACGCGTGCGGCCGATCTGGCCTGGACGCTGGGGAGGGAGGCGCTTCCCGCCCTCGCCGTCCTCGACCTCGAACTGGGCGGGGCCAGGCTCCAGATGAGGCTCCTCGGGGCGTCCCACCAGGTGCTGCTGGAAGAGGGGGGCGCCACCTGCTCGGAGACGGTCGCCTGCATGCCCGGCAGCTCCACGCCGCTGCCCCTGGGCGTGGCCAGGCAGGTCGGCGGCCGGGAGTACGAGTTCGCGGCGCACGTGGAGGCGCTGTCGCCCGGGGCGTTCGCGGAACGCGCGCAGGAGCTGCTGGCACTCGTCGCGGATCACCCGCAGGGCCTGGCTGGTACGTTCCCGGGTTCGCCGCACGCGTTCACGGCCATGCTGGCGCAGCGGGACGGGGACCGGGTGCGGTGGCGCACCTGGCACGCGTACCCGCAGGAGAGGCAGCTGGTGGTGACCCGCACCAGTGTCGGGTTCGCGCCGCGGGACCGGCACCGCGGGCAGCCGCACGGGTGACCGCCGCGGGGAGCCGTACGGCGGGGGCGTCCGGGCGTCCCCGCACCTCGTCGGCCCGGCCTTCCGAGCGGGGCGCCGCAAGGGCCTCGTGAGGACGGCCCGCAGGTCCGCGCGCCGCGGTCCGCCGACTTCACGGCGGGCCGCGTACGGCGGGGGTGCGTGACGGTCCGGCGTGGGTAGGCTCGGCTGTCATGGAGCATGAGGTGTTCGTTCCGGTTCCCGTGCAGTCCCTCCGGGCCGTCCTGACGGACCCCGTGCGCGTCGCCCGCTGCGTCCCGGGACTCCAGCAGGACGCCGACGCGTCGGCGGATCCGCTGGCGGGCCGCCTCAAGGTGCGTGCCGGCGGGCAGACCGTCACCTACCGGGGCGCGCTGCACCTCGCCGTACGGGACGACGGCGGGTGCGGCCTGGAGGGCGAGGGCGTGGAGGCGCGCGGCAGCGGCGGGGTGAAGGTCACGCTCACCACCAGGCTCGTCCCCGCCGAGGGCGGCACCGTCCTGGCGTTCACCGGGACGGCGAGAGCGGAGGGCCGCCTGGCGGAACTCCCCGGTGACACGCTCGCGACGACGGCGCGCCGCCTCCTGGACCGCTTCGGCGAGGCCCTGGCGCAGGAGGCGGACCGGACACCGGGCGGCGGCGCGGACCTCGGCGGCCCGGATCTCGACGGCGTCGACCTGGGCGGCCCGGACCTCGGCGGTAGGGACCCTGGCGGCATCGACGGCCCGGACCTCGGCGGCGCGGACCTCGACGGCGTCGACCCGGACGGCCCGGACCTCGACGGCGTCGGCGACGGGGGATCCGGTGACGCCTCCGAGGGGCCGCCCGGGGTCTTCGGCGCGTCCGTTCCGCCCTCCTCGCTCGACCCGTTCGACGCGGACGACTTCCCGGTCGACGACACCGAACCGCCCGCCGAGGCCGCGCACGCCCGGCGGACGATGATCGGACGCAGCGCCGAGGAGGTCGACCACGCCCCGCCGCGCGGCCGGTACGCCCCCGTGCCGGGTCCCGACACGACCGCCGGGACCGGCGTGCTGCGCTGGCTTGCCCCCGCCGCCGCACTCGTCCTCGCCTCGGTGGTCGTCCTCGGCCGTGCGCTGCGCCGCCGGAGGCGGTCCCGGCGCACGTAAGGTCGGGTGGTGTGAGCATGAGCGAAGAGGTCCGGCTGGCCGCCGGAGACGTCGAGTTGACCATCGTGCCGGAGAACGGCTGCCGCATCGCGAGCCTGAAGGTGGCCGGCACCGAACTGCTGCGCCAGGGCGAGCGGTACGGCTGCTTCCCGATGGTCCCCTGGTGCGGGCGGACCGACCGGGGGCGGTTCCTGAACGGTGCGACACGGCACCGGCTGCCGCTCAACTCCCCGCCGCACGCCATCCACGGCACCGGCCGCGACACCGCCTGGCGCACGGCCCGCACCGGGGAGACGGAGGCGGCCTTCACCTACGACCTGGCCGAGCCGTGGCCGTACCCCGGCAGGGTCACCCAGACCTTCGAGCTGACCGACGCCGCACTCACCCTGAACCTGGGAGTCGAGACGTACGGCGACTCCTTCCCGGCGCAGGCCGGCTGGCATCCGTGGTTCAACCGCGTCCTCGACGGCAGCGCGGTCGAGATCGACTTCGCGCCCGAGTGGCAGGAGGAGCGCGGCGAGGACCACCTCCCCACCGGCCGCCGCGTCGAACCCCGGCCCGGGCCGTGGGACGACTGCTTCGGCATGCCGGACGGGGTGGACGTCACCCTCACCTGGCCGGAGCGCTTGGAGGTGAGGGTCACCAGCCGCGTCCCGTGGGTCGTCGTGTACGACGAGCAGGAGGCCGCCGTGTGCGTGGAACCGCAGTCGGGCCCGCCGAACGGGCTCAACACGGCACCGCGCCTCGTCACGCCCATCGACCCGCTGGAGATCGCCTCGACCTGGACGTGGCGCCGCCTCTGACACGGGGCCCGTCCGGGGCGGCTTAAGCTCGGGACATGGACGTACGAGCGAATCTGCTCCAGCAGATCAAGGACAAGGCCGTGGTGCACGGCAGGGTGACCCTCTCCTCGGGGCTGGAGGCCGACTACTACGTCGACCTCCGCCGGATCACGCTGGACGGCGCCGCCGCGCCGCTCGTCGGTCAGGTCATGCTCGACCTCACCGCCGACCTCGACTACGACGCGGTGGGCGGCCTGACCCTGGGCGCCGACCCGGTCGCCACGTCGATGCTGCACGCCGCCGCCGCGCGCGGTCGCGCACTGGACGCGTTCGTCGTCCGCAAGGCCGCCAAGGCGCACGGGATGCAGCGCCGTGTCGAGGGCCCGGACGTCAGGGGCCGCCGCGTGCTGGTGGTGGAGGACACCTCCACCACCGGCGGCTCCCCGCTGACGGCCGTGGAGGCGGTCCGGGAGGCGGGCGCCGAGGTCGTCGCGGTCGCCACGATCGTGGACCGCGCGACCGGCGCCGGCGAGAAGATCGCCGGTACGGCCGGTGTGCCGTACCGGTACGCCTACGCGCTGGACGAGCTGGGCCTGGCCTGAGGTTCCGCGACCCCGGAGGCGTGCGCCGTTTCACGTGAAACGGCGCACGCCTCCGGGCGTCCGGGGGGCGGGCTCCGNNGGGGCCCTTCTGGGAAGATGGGTGCGGCGATGACGTCGCCCCCAGGTCAGGGATCAGCCACGCAACCGCAGATCACAAGGAGCGGACAGATGCCCATCGCAACCCCCGAGGTCTACAACGAGATGCTCGACCGGGCGAAGGCAGGCAAGTTCGCCTACCCGGCCATCAACGTGACGTCGTCGCAGACCCTGCACGCCGCCCTGCGCGGTTTCGCGGAGGCGGAGAGCGACGGCATCATCCAGGTCTCGACCGGTGGCGCGGAGTTCCTGGGCGGGCAGCACAACAAGGACATGGTGACCGGTGCGGTCGCCCTGGCCGAGTTCGCGCACATCGTCGCCGCGAAGTACGACGTCACGGTCGCGCTCCACACCGACCACTGCCCGAAGGACAAGCTGGACGGCTACGTCCGCCCGCTGCTGGCCCTCTCCGCCGAGCGCGTCGCCAAGGGCGGGAACCCGCTGTTCCAGTCGCACATGTGGGACGGCTCCGCCGAGAACCTCGCCGACAACCTGGCGATCGGCCAGGAGCTGCTCGCCCAGGCCGCCGCCGCCAGGATCGTCCTCGAGGTCGAGATCACCCCGACCGGCGGTGAGGAGGACGGCGTCTCCCACGAGATCAACGACGAGCTGTACACCACCGTCGACGACGCGATCCGCACCGCCGAGGCCCTCGGCCTGGGCGAGAAGGGCCGCTACCTGCTGGCCGCCTCCTTCGGCAACGTCCACGGCGTGTACAAGCCGGGCAACGTCGTGCTCCGCCCCGAGCTGCTGAAGGACCTCCAGCAGGGCGTCGCCGAGCGCTTCGGCAAGGCCGACCCGTTCGACTTCGTCTTCCACGGCGGCTCCGGCTCCACGCAGGAGGAGATCTCCACGGCGCTGGAGAACGGCGTCGTCAAGATGAACATCGACACCGACACGCAGTACGCCTTCACCCGCCCGGTCGCGGACCACATGTTCCGGAACTACGACGGCGTCCTCAAGGTCGACGGCGAGGTCGGCTCGAAGAAGGCGTACGACCCGCGCACCTGGGGCAAGGCGGCCGAGGCGAGCATGGCCAAGCGTGTCGTCGAGGCGTGCCAGGCGCTGCGCTCGGCGGGTACGAGGCTGAAGTAGGCGCCACCGGGACCGCAGGCCGGGGGCCCGGCACCGTGCGGGGGCGCGGTGCCGGGCCCGCTCCGCAGGAGGGGAACATGGCGCACGAGACGACGTACGACTTCGACACGGTGGTCCCGATGGGCGGCACCGCCTCGTTCCAGTGGGATGTGCTGCCCGAGCTGTACGGGGAGCCGGACCTGCTCCCGTTCACCGTCTCCGACATGGACTTCCTCCTCGCGCCCGAGGTGCTGGACGCCGTCCGGCAGCGCGTCGAGCGGGGCGTCTTCGGCTACACCGACTGGCGGCACACCGGTTTCCCGGAGGCCGTACGGGACTGGTGGGCGACGCGCCACAGCGTCGCCGTCGACCCGGCGGCGCTGGTCTTCGGGCCGTCCGTGCTGAGCGAGCTGGCGCAGCTGCTGCGGATGTGGACGCGGCCCGGCGACGGGGTGGTGGCGCACGTCCCCACGTACGACGGCTTCCTCAAGGCGCTCGACGCGCACGGGCGGGAACTGCGGGGCGTCCCCGTCGGGGACACCGCCGCCCTGGAACGGGAACTGGCCCGGCCCGACAGCACGATGCTGCTGCTGTGCTCGCCGCACAACCCGACGGGCCGGGTGTGGACCGAGGCGGAGCTGGGGGACTTCGCGGCGCTGGCGGAGCGGTACGGCGTGGCGGTCGTCAGCGACGAGATCCACGCGGACCTGACGCACGACGGGCACCGGCACGTGCCGTGGACGGTCGTGGCGCCGGGGGGCACGCGCTGGGCGCTGATCACCTCCGGGTCCAAGGCGTTCAACTTCCCCGCGCTCAACGCCGCCTACGGGATCGTCGCCGATCCCGCGGACCGCGCCGAGTTCGAGCGGCGCACGGAGCGCGGCGAGGGCCTGAACTCGCCGTCCGCACTGGGCCTGGCCGCGCACACCGCCGCCTACCGGCACGGCGCGGCCTGGCTGGACCGGCTGCGCCCGTACGTGCTGGCCAACCTGCGGCTGCTGGCCGACCGGCTGGAGGACGCCTTCCCCGGACGCGCCCTGTACGCGCCGCCGCAGGCCGGGTACCTGGCGTGGCTGGACCTGCGCCCGCTGGGCGTGGACGACGAGGCGCTGAACGACGAACTGGTGGCCCGCGAGAAGGTCGCCGTACGGCCCGGAGCCACCTACGGCACGAAGGGGTTCGTACGGATCAACCTGGGCTGCCCGCGCGGCAAGGCCGAGCGGGGGATCGACGCGCTGGTCCGCACCCTGACCCGCATGGCGGCCTGACCGGCCGGCCGTAGCAGACTGGGGCCATGGCCATTCACGAGAACCTCCTGGGGGGACCGCCCCCCACCCACCTGCCCGATGACCCGGAGCCGCGCGAGCTGCTGGAGTCCGGGACCGCGCCCGAGGAGGTCGCCGCCAAGCATCCGGCGTCCTCGCTCGCCTGGGCCCGTCTCGCGGACGTGGCGTACGAGGGGGGCCGCGTCGTCGAGTCCTACGCCTACGCCCGCACCGGTTACCACCGGGGCCTGGACGCGCTGCGCCGCAGCGGCTGGAAGGGCCACGGCCCGGTGCCGTGGGAGCACGAGCCGAACCGCGGCTTCCTGCGCTCCCTGCACGCCCTGGCGCGGGCGGCGCGGGAGATCGGCGAGCAGGAGGAGTACGAGCGCTGCTCGGCGTTCCTGCGCGACTCCTCCCCGCTCGCCGCCGACACCCTCGGCTGAGGCCCCGCCGCCGCGGGCCCGTCGCCGCCGGGCCCGCGGTGTGGCGGAGGAGCCCGTTACATCGCCGGGGCGTTCATGTCATGATGCGACCGGGACCGAGGCGCGGATCACGCCCGGTCCCGAGGGGACCGGGGCTCCACCACACAGAGAAGGAGCGGACCGCTACCCGGTAGCACGCATTGACGGAGACAGCGATGTCTACTTCGCCTACCCCCCCTACTGCCCCCGAGACCGGTTCGGACATGCCGAACCTGGACTTCGCGGGCACCACGCCCTACGAGGACTACGTCCAGGCGGACGTCCTCACCCACCTCCAGCACCTGCGCTCCGACGACCCCGGAGAGATGGTGTTCCTGGTGACCACCCAGGTGATGGAGCTGTGGTTCACCGTCATCGTCCACGAGTGGGAGACCGCGAGCCGCGCGCTCGGCGAGGACCGGATCCCCGACGCGATGGAAGCCCTGCGCCGCTCGACGCACGAGCTGGAGGCGCTGAACGCCTCCTGGAACCCGATCGCCCGCCTCACGCCCGGGCAGTTCAACCGGTACCGCTCCGCGCTCGGCGAGGGCTCCGGCTTCCAGTCGGCGATGTACCGCCGCCTGGAGTTCCTGCTCGGCGACAAGTCCGCGTCCATGCTGGTGCCGCACCGGGGCACGCCCCGCGTCCATGCCGAGCTGGAGAAGGCGCTCGCCGAGCCCAGCCTGTACGACGAGGTGCTGCGGCTGCTGGCGCGGCGCGGGCTGCCCGTGCCGGCGGAGGTC
The DNA here is from genome assembly GCF_023614315.1 of Streptomyces sudanensis. Taxonomy (NCBI): domain Bacteria; kingdom Bacillati; phylum Actinomycetota; class Actinomycetes; order Kitasatosporales; family Streptomycetaceae; genus Streptomyces; species Streptomyces sudanensis. Next base: position 3,211,644 of record NZ_CP095474.1, read on the forward strand.
CTGGAGCGGGACCTGACGCAGCGGTACGAGCCGTCGCAGCAGGTCGAGGAGGTCTGGGCCGCGCTGTACGCCTCCCCGGAGGACCACCGCGACCTGGTCGAGCTGGGCGAGGCGCTCACCGACGTGGCCGAACTGGTGTGGCGCTGGCGCAACGACCACCTGGTCGCCACCCGCCGTGCGATGGGTTCCAAGACCGGTACGGGCGGCTCCGCCGGGGTCGCCTGGCTGGAGAAGCGGGCCCGCAAGAACGTGTTCCCCGAGCTGTGGACGGCGCGCAGCCATGTCTGACGCCCTGCGGACCACCGACGGCCGGGACGTCCCGGCCGCCCCGGCCCTGGCGGCGCGCGCCGCCGAGCTGGACGCCGCCGACCCGCTGGCGAAGCGGCGCGACCTGTTCGCGCTCGACGAGGGCGCGGTCTACCTCGACGGCAACTCGCTCGGCGCGCTGCCCCGCCACGTACCGGCCCGGATGGCGCACGTCGTCGCCCACGAGTGGGGCGAGCTGCGCATCCGCTCGTGGGACGAGAGCGGCTGGTGGACCGCGCCGGAGCGGATCGGCGACCGGATCGCCCCGCTCGTCGGCGCGGCGCCGGGCCAGGTCGTCGTCGGCGACTCGACCAGCGTGAACGTCTTCAAGGCGCTGGTCGGCGCCGTGCGCATGGCCGGCGACGACCGGGACGAGATCGTCGTGGACGCGACGACGTTCCCCACGGACGGGTACATCGCCGAGTCCGCCGCCCGGATGACCGGCCGCCGCCTGGTGCCCGTGGCGCCGGGCGACGTGCCGGCCGCGGTCGGGCCGCGCACCGCCGCCGCGCTCGTCAACCACGTCGACTACCGCACCGGACGCCTCCACGACCTGCCCGGCATCACCGCCGCCGTGCGGGACGCGGGCGCCCTCGCGGTGTGGGACCTGTGCCACAGCGCGGGCGCCCTCCCCGTCGACCTGGACGCGAACGGCGTCGACCTGGCCGTGGGCTGCACGTACAAGTACCTCAACGGCGGGCCCGGCTCCCCCGCGTACCTGTACGTCGCGCAGCGCCACCAGGAGCGCTTCGACTCGCCGCTGCCCGGCTGGAACTCGCACGCGGACCCGTTCGCGATGTCCCCGGGCTACGCGGCGGTGGACGGCGCGCGGCGCGGCAGGGTCGGCACGCCCGACATCCTGTCGATGCTGGCGCTGGAGGCGGCGCTCGACGTGTGGGACGGGGTGTCGGTGCACGAGGTGCGGGCCAAGAGCCTCGCGCTGACGGACTTCTTCCTGGAGTGCGTCGGCGCGTACGTCCCCGAGGGGCGGCTCACCTCCCTCACCCCGGCCGCGCACGCGGAGCGCGGCAGCCAGGTCGCGCTGTCCTGCGACGACGCGCCCGTCGTCATGGCGCGGCTGATCGAGCGCGGTGTCGTCGGCGACCTGCGCCGTCCCGACGTGCTGCGGTTCGGCTTCACCCCGCTGTACGTCGGCTTCGCCGACGCCGAGCGCGCGGCCCGCGTGCTCGCGGAGGTGTGCGCCGGGCGGTAGCCCGCCGTTCGACCCGGCCTGCGGAGACCCTCGCCCCGGCGCGGTCGCCGCAGGCCGGGCCGGTTTGGACCCGTCACCGAAAGGCTGAGCAGCATGCCCGACCCCGCCGCTCCCGATGCCGCCGCTCGCGATGCCGCCGCTCGTGACGCGGCCGAGGAGGCGTCGGCCCTGTCGCACCCGGCCGTCGCGCCCGACGCCACCGCCCCGTACGGCGCGCACCCCGATCAGGTCGTGGACTTCTACGCGCCCCGTGACCGGAGCGGCCGGGTCCCGCTCGTCGTCGTCCTGCACGGCGGCGCCTGGCGGGCGCCGTACGACCGGTGGCACGTCTCCCCCTTCGCGGACCGCCTCGCCCGCCGCGGCTTCGCCGTCGCCAACGTCGAGTACCGGCGCGGCGCCGCCCTCCCCGCGCCCTCGGGCGCCGAACCGGTGGCGGGGCGGTGGCCCGAGACGTTCGACGACGTCGCGGCGGCACTGGACGCGCTGCCCGCGCTGGCCGCCGAGCACCTGCCGCAGGCGGACCCGCGCCGCACCGTCGTCACCGGCCACTCCGCCGGGGGCCACCTCGCGCTGTGGGCCGCCGCCCGGCACGTCCTGCCCGCCGGGTCGCCGTGGCGGCGGCCGGAACCGCCCGAGCTGCGCGGTGTCGTCGCGCTCGCGCCGATCGCGCACTTCGGGCGGGCCGTGGAGCTGGGCGTGTGCGGCGGCGCCGTGACGCAGCTCCTGGGCGGTGAGGAGGGCTTCGAGGAGCGGGCCGCGTCGGCGGATCCCGCCGTCCTGCCGCCCACGGGCATCGCCACCGTCGTCGTGCAGGGCCGCGAGGACACCGTGGTGCCGCTGCCGGTCGCCGAGGCGTACGCCGAGGCGGCCGCGCGGGCGGGCGGCGCGGTCGGACTGACCGTACTGGACGGCGTGGGGCACTTCCCGCTGATCGACCCGGCGGCGGACGCGTGCGGCGTGGTCGCGGAGAAGATCACCCGGCTCGCCCGGTGACGGCGCGATCCGGCCGGTTCGGCCGCCGGTCGGCCCTCGCCCGTTCCGGCCCGTGGCCGGTCCTCCGTCCGGCGCGGGCGGGAGGGTCCCGGGGCGGTCCGCGCCGGGCACGTCGCCGTGGAACGGGGCACGGCTTTCCGTACGAGGACCTCGTACTCCGGTAGGGGGTCCTCCAGGCCGGTTCTCCCCTCGGGCGCCCGGCGGGGGGCCTCCGGCACGGGGCCCCGCACGGGTCTGCCCCTACGGGCCCTGCGGCGCGGGCCCTCCGGCAGGGGGTCCGCCGGGATGCGAGAAGGCGCGGCGGCCTTCTCGTCAGGGAGCCCCGTAGTACTCAGGGGGGACATCGGGAAACCCTCTCCAGTCCGACGCCGTGCGGCGGTCGCGCCCGTACGGTGACTCTCGTGACCGAGACGACGCAGCGCATCGCTCCGGCCGGCCGCAGCCCCGAGTTCCGCTACGCGGCGGAGATGCTCCGGGGACTGCGCGAGGACCTCCTGCGGGACGCCCTCGCCTACCGGCCCCTTTCACCCCTGGCCGCGGACGGCCCCGTCCTCCGGCGGCTGCCCGACAGGCTGCGCCGGTACGGCGTGTGGGCCCCGCACGCCGTGGTCGGGGCGGGAGCCCTGCTGGTCTTCGCCATCGGGTACAGCACGACGGACTTCTTCCTCGCCGGGCTCCTCCCGGCGGTGGCCGTGCTGATGACGCTGGTCCGGCCGGTCGCCGCGTTCTGGACGTCGCTGTCGGCCGCGACGGCGTACGCGTTCGTCGCCGGCGGGGGTGGGCCGTGGCTGCCCGTCACCTTCCTCACGCAGATCCTGGTCATGACGGTCGTCGCGGCCCGGAGCCGGCCCCGCGCGGGGGCGTGGATGTGGGTGGTCACCGGCGTGTACGGGGTGTGCGTCGAGGGCCTGTTCGGCGGTTGGTACGGCGGTGCCAGCACGCCGGAGCTGCTGTTCTTCGCCGCGATGGCCCTGCTCGTCGTCACCGTGTGGCACGTGCGGCGCGCGGCGCGGGAGGAGGTGACGGCGCAGCGGACCGCCACCGCGCAGGAGCGGTCGATGCGCACCCTGCTGGAGGAGCGCACCACGATCGCGCGGGAGCTGCACGACGTGGTCGCCCACCACATGTCGGTCGTCGCCATCCAGGCGGAGGCCGCCCCGTACCGGGTGGAGAACCCGCCGCCCGAGCTGGAGCAGGCGTTCCTGACGATCCGGGAGAACGCGGTGGCCGCGCTGACCGAGTTGCGGCGCGTCCTCGGCGTCGTCCGCGCGGAGGACTACGAGGCGCCCGAGGCCCCGCAGCCCACCCTCGCCGATCTGGACCGGTTGATAGCCAACGTCCGCGACGCCGGGCTGGGCGTCGAGAAGGTGGTGACCGGCGCGGTGCGGGAACTGCCGCAGGGCGTGGAGCTGTCCGCGTACCGCATCGTGCAGGAGGCCCTGTCGAACGTGCTGCGGCACGCGCCGGGCGCGGCGGCCCGCGTGGAGGTCGGCTACGTGCTGGGCGGACTGGGGCTGCGGGTCGTGAACGGCCCGCCGCGCGGCCTGGTCAAGCCGTCGCCGGGTGCCGGGCACGGCATCACCGGCATGCGGGAGCGGGTCGCGATGCTCGACGGCGAGCTGACGGCGGGGGCGACGGAGGACGGCGGGTACGAGGTGGCGGCGTTCATACCGGTGGCGCGGGACGGGGCGGCATGACGATCCGGGTCCTGGTCGTGGACGACCAGATGATGGTGCGGGAGGGTTTCTCCGTCCTGCTGAACGCGATGCCGGGCATCGAGGTGATCGGCGAGGCGGTCGACGGCCGCGAGGCGGTCGCGCGGGCCGCGGTGCTGCGGCCGGACGTGGTGCTGATGGACATCCGCATGCCGGAGATGAACGGCATCGACGCGACACGGGAGATCGTCGCGGCGGACGGCGACGCGAAGGTGCTCGTACTGACCACCTTCGACCTGGACGAGTACGTGTACCAGGCGCTGCGCGCCGGGGCGTCCGGGTTCCTGCTGAAGGACGCGTCGGCGCAGCAGCTGGCGGACGGGGTGCGCGTGGTGGCGGCGGGGGAGGCGCTGCTGGCGCCCACGGTGACGAAGCGGCTGATCACCGAGTTCGCCAAGCGCGTGGAGTCGCCGCGGTCAGCGGCGCTGTCCCAGGTCGGTGCCCTGACGGAACGGGAGGTGGAGGTCCTGGTACTGATCGCGCAGGGCCTGTCGAACGCGGAGATCGCGGCGCGCCTGGTGGTGGCGGAGTCCACGATCAAGACGCACGTGAGCCGGATCCTGGTGAAGCTGGGCCTTCGCGACCGCACCCAGGCCGCGGTCTTCGCCTACGAGGCCCGCCTGGTGACCCCCGGCTGAGCACCGCCCCGGTACGGTGCGCCCGGCCGGACGTCGCGTATCCGGCGCGGTGCCCCCGGTCCGGCGTCCTGGGCCCGGCGTGATGCGGGAACGGACGGTCCCGGTCCCGGGGCGGTGATCGCCCGGCCCCTTCGACGGCGAGTCGGACTTCGGCGGGACGGCGGGGACGGGCCGGGACGGCGGGACGGACCGGCCTGTTCCCGCTTCCCGCTTCCGGCTTCCGGCTTCCGGCTTCCCGCTTCCGGAGGATCTCCGCTCGGCCGCGTGCGGCACTTCGCCCCGATGGCCGGCCGGTGCCCCGCCGGTGGCCGGCCCGTCACCCCGCGGGCCCGCCGCACCGGCCTCCGCCCGACAGCCGTACGTCCCGCCCACCGGTCTCGCTTCCGTCCTGTCCCCATGCCGTACGTCCCGCCCACCGGTCTCGCTTCCGTCCTGTCCCCATGCCGTACGTCCCGCCCACCGGTCTCGCTTCCGTCCTGTTCCCATGCCGTACGTCCCGCCCACCGGTCTCGCTTCCGTCCTGTTCCCATGCCGTACGTCCCGCCCACCGGTCTCGCTTCCGTCCCGTCCCCATGCCGTACGTCCCGCGCCGTGCACCGGGCCTTCGGCCCGTGCCCGGTGGGGCCCGCGGGGACGGCCGGCCCGTGGGAGCGGAGGCCCGTGTGAACGACGGCCCTTGTCGGTGGCGGCCCGTACGGCCCGCGGTCCGTACAAGCGGCGGCCGTGCGAACCGCGGGCCACACGAACCGCACCCGGTACGAGCCGCCGGCCGGAGAGCCTCCGGTCAGGGGGTGACGACATCCCGGCGCCGCAGTCCCGCGAGCCCCGCCGCGACCAGCACCGCCGCTCCGGCCAGCAGGGCCAGCACCGGCCGCCACGCCATGTCGGCGCCGGGCAGCTTCGGCAGGTGCCCGAACGGCGACAGGTTCAGCACGGCCTGCGGCAGGTCCAGCGCCGGACCGATCCAGCCGATCGCGACCGCGAGACCGGCCACGCCCCACGCCGCGACCGCGGCCTTCGGGAAGGCGCCGTGCAGCAGTACCGCCACCGCGCCCAGCAGCCACACGGCGGGCAGCTGCACGGCCGCAGCGCCCATCACTCCGGTGAGGTCCCGCCCGTACGAGAGGTACATTCCGGCCCCGGCCGCGCACAGCAGCAGGCTGGACCCGGCGAATGCGATCACCAGGTGCCCGGCCGCCCAGCGCACCCGGCCGACCGGGCTCGCCAGGAGCGGTTCGGCGCGCTGCGAGGTCTCCTCGCCGTGCAGCCGCAGCACCGACCCGACCGCGTACAGCGAGGCGATCATCCCGAACAGGCCCAGCAGCGCGCTCAGGAACGCGTCGCCGATGGCCCGGGCGCCGCCCATCCGCTCGAAGATCTGCCGCGCCCGCTCGTTGTCCCCGACCAGGTCGGCGGCGCCCTCGACCATCCCGCCGAACACGAGGCCCGCGAGGAGGAACCCGGCCGCCCACCCGGCGAGCCCGCCCCGCTGGAGCCGCCAGGCCAGCGCGCCCGCCGTGGCGAGCCGCCCCTCGGCGGGCCCGGGCCGGGTCGGCAGGAAGCTCATCCCGACATCGCGGCGCCCGGTCAGCCCGTACGCGAGGAAGCCCTGCACCAGCACGGCGGCGACCGACAGCAGCAGTACCCACCAGCGGTCCCCGGCGAACGCCCGGACGTTCTCCGCCCAGCCGACCGGTGAGAGCCACGTCAGGAGCGAACCACCCCCGGCGTCACCCGCGTCGCCCGCCGCGCGCAGCACGAACGCGACGCCCAGCACCCCGGCCGTGAGGCCCTTCGCGAGCCGGGCGCTCTCCGTCAGCTGCGCCGCGACGGCCGCCATCGTGGCGAACACCATGCCGGTCAGCCCGACCGCCAGGCCCAGCGCGAGCGCACCGCCCGCACCCCGCCCGGCCAGGCCGACGGTGACGATCAGCGCCAGCGCGGTGTCGGCGACCAGCGCGGCGAGCAGCGCGGCGGTCAGCGGTGCCCGCCGCCCCACCACGGCGGCCGACAGCATCTCCTGGCGGCCGGTCTCCTCCTCCTCGCGGGTGTGCCGGACGACGATGATCAGGCTCATCACGGCCGCGAGGACCGACGCGAACACCCCGAACCGCCAGGCGACCAGCGCGCCGACCGAGTCCCCGTACACCGGCCCGTACAGGGATCGCAGCGAGCTGTTGGCCGTCATCGACGTGGCGACCTGGGCGCGGTCGGCGGCGGTCGGGTAGAGGGCGTCGATCGACCCGGCACCGCTGACCACGACCACGCCGAGGGCCAGCACCCACACGGGCAGCATCACCCGGTCGCGGCGCAGCGCGAGGCGCAGCAGCGCGCCCGTACCGGCCAGGTGGCGCGGGCCGCCGGCCGCCGTGGGCGGGGCGGCGGCCCTGGTGGTGGTGGCGCTCACCGGGCCACCGCCTCGTCTTCGTAGTGGCGCAGGAACAGCTCCTCCAGGGTGGGCGGCGCGCTGGTCAGCGACCGCACGCCCGCCTCGGTGAGGCAGCGCAGCACCGCGTCGAGCCGGTCCGTGTCGGCCTGGAGCCGTACGCGGTTGCCCTCGACTCGCAGGTCGTGGACGCCGGGCAGCTGTGAGAGCCCGTTCGGTGGGGCGGCCAGCTCGGCTTCCACACTGGTGCGGGTCAGGTGGCGCAGCTCGGCGAGCGACCCGGACTCGACGGTGCGGCCCTTGCGGATGATGCTCACCCGGTCGCAGAGGCTCTCCACCTCGCTGAGGATGTGCGACGACAGCAGGACCGTGCGGCCCCGGTCCCGTTCCTCCCGGACGCACGTCTGGAAGACGCCCTCCATCAGCGGGTCGAGGCCGCTGGTCGGCTCGTCCAGGACCAGCACGTCCACGTCGGACGCGAAGGCGGCGACGAGGGCGACCTTCTGCCGGTTGCCCTTGGAGTACGTGCGGCCCTTCTTCGTCGGGTCCAGTTCGAACCGTTCGAGCAGCTCGGCGCGGCGCGCCCTGTCCAGGCCGCCGCGCAGCCTGCCGTACAGGTCGATCACCTCGCCGCCGGACAGGTTGCGCCAGAGCGTCACGTCACCGGGGACGTAGGCCACGCGACGGTGCAGTTCGACGGCGTCCTGCCAGGGGTCGCGGCCGAGGAGGCGGGCGGTGCCGGAGTCGGCCCGGAGCAGTCCGAGGAGGATCCGGATGGTAGTCGACTTGCCGGAGCCGTTGGGGCCGAGGAAGCCGTGGACCTCGCCGGTGGCGACGGTCAGGTCGAGGCCGGTGAGCGCGCGGGCACGCCCGAAGGACTTGTGCAGTCCGGTGACGGTGATGGCGTTCGTCATGGTTCGACGCTACGCCTTCTTTCACAGATTTGTGAAGTTAAGAAAGTGTATAAAATCGGCCGGATCCACGGACGACGGGAGACGATGGGCGCATGGGGACCGATGACCGGCTCGCGGAGCGGCCGGAGCGTGATGAGGAGGCGGTGGGCCGCTTCGTCGAGCGCTTCGCCGGGGAGCTGGCGCAGGCCGGGATGCAGCGCATGGCGGCCAGGGTCTTCGCCGCGCTCCTCGCCTCGGAGGAAGCGGCCCTGACCGCAGCCGAGCTGGGCGAGCGGCTGCGGATCAGCCCGGCCGCCGTCTCGGGCGCGGTGCGCTACCTGGCGCAGGTCGACATGATCGGCCGCGAGCGCGACCCGGGTTCCCGCCGTGAGCGGTACGTACTCCACGAGGGCATGTGGTACGAGGTGTTCACCCGCCGCGACGAGGTGCTGGTCCGCTGGCGGAAGACCCTCCGCGAGGGCGCCGAAACCCTCGGGACGGACACGGCGGCGGGGGAGCGGCTGGCGGAGACGGCGGAGTTCTTCGAGTTCCTCCACGACGAACTGCTCCAGATCATGGCCCGCTGGCGCGAACGCAAGTCCGCGAGCCCGCCGTCCTCCGCCTGAAGGGCTGGGGCCCCGACGGGGCACCGTGGAGGTGGACGGCCGACCCGTGGTGCCGGCCGCCCACCGCCACGGGTCACTTCGTGCAGCCGAGCTGTTTCTTCAGCCTCGGGACGAAGTCGAGGGCGAAGCCCTGGATATCCCGGCGGCGTTCGGCGACGTCACCGTCGGCCTTGTCGGTGAAATCCATGTCCACGACAAGGTACTCCGCCTCTGGGATAGCGCACCTGGTGCTGACCAGGGCATTTCGATCGCCCACGGCACCCAGGCCACCGAAGGGCAGGTGCGCGATCTTCTCCCTGTTCTCGAACTGGTGGCTCACCAGCTCGCCCATCGGGTCCACGAGCTCCTCCTCCCGGTAGAGGTGGAGGAAGACCACCGTCGAGCCGTCCACCCGGAGGTCGCAGCCTCTCGGGTACGTCCCGTCACGCGCGCCCAAGGGCTCGCCCACTTCTTCGAATTCCTTGCCGTCCGGGAGAAACGGGTCGAGCTTCCTCGCGTCGAGAGGCACCCCGCACGCCTCCTTCGGGACGGCGTACTCGCGCCCACCGCCGCACGCGGCGAGCGACAGGGCGAGACAGCAGGTGATGACGCAGGCGGTGGCGCGCCGGGTGCTGTTCACTGGTTGCCCGACACCCCCTCGGCCTTCTTGTTGCCGTCGTTCGCGGCGGCCTCGATCTGCGCGTAGATGCCGTGTCCCTTCGAGTAACCCTCGTGTGTCGGATCCTCCGCCCACTTCTCGTTTTGCGCGTACCAGATGTCGGCGAGGTTCTGGAGTTCCTGCCTGCGGTTCTTGTACGTCTCGGTGTGGTCCGCGGTGGCCTGGGCGTTGATCCGAGCCTGTTCGTCCTCCAGCATCTTCGACGTGACCGCGTCGACGACCCGCTGCGCCGCGTCGCCGGCGGGGTGCCACGGGGTGACGAGGCCGCCGATGATGTGGTACCTGCCGACCTTTTCCCACGACGCGTCGGTGAGCTTCTCACCCTTCTCGTCGTTGGTCGCCTGGTAGCGGGCCTCCTCCAGGAAACCAACCGTGCGGCCGGCGCGGTCGAGGCTGTCCTCCGGGTGCGCCTTCTCCGTGTAGATGTCGGCCGTGACGGCCCCGTGCATCTGTCGGACGAGTTCGGTGTAGGCGTCCTTGTTCCGCGAGATCTGCTTGCTGACCTCCATCAGCTCCTCGGAGTTCAGCTCGTGTTCGACGAGCGGTGCACTCATCGCCTTGTGCACCCAGTCGCCGTGGTTGCCCAAGGCGAGGGCCATGTCGTCGCGGAACTCGGCCGGGAAGTCGTTGCCCGTGCCGGCCAGGATGCCCAGGGTCCGCTTCATCGCCTCCCGGTGCTCCGGCGAGTGCGGCGGGAACTCGACACCGGGCGCCTTCGGGTCCGACACCCCCGACACGGCCGCGAACATGGCACGGCCCGTGGCGTCCAGGGCCTCGTTCGGGCCGTCCTTCAGGGGGGAGTCGTCGAAGGACGGGCGGTCCGCGAGGACCCACTGGGCGTTGTCCTGCGGCTTCTTCGCGTTGAAGAACTCCGTCGCCGCGTCCGGGCTGTTGGAGAGGGCCGTCATGAAACCGGTCATCGGGTCGCGGCCGAACTCCGCGTCCCCGATGAAGTTCATCTTCGGGACCGGCTCCATCAGGTAGTAGCGGTCCGGGAGCCGCATCTTCTTCTCCATGGCGACCAGTTCGGTGCCGTACTTGTTGAGGAACCGGTCGTCGTAGTCGCCCGTGCGCATGAGGTTGCTCATGATCTGGAAGCCGTAGGCGTCGCCGTGGCGCGAGGTGAAGCGCTCGCTGCCGAGCTTCACCATGTCGTTCTCCCAGCTCCGCATGGCGGGGCTGTCCGACTGGGTGGCGCCGCCCAGCACGAGGCCGAGGTTCTTCTGGAACTCGCCCAGCTGGTTGAGCTGCGTGCGCGACAACTCGTTCGGGCTGTCCGGGCTGGACAGGTCCGACCAGAACTCCAGGGTGCGCCTGGGACCCAGCGTGGTGGCGAACTCCTCCTGGAACAGCGGATCGTTCTTGTAGAGGGCGAGCGTCGAGTTCAACCGCTGGAACTCCTCGGGCGACATCCCGTCGCCCTTCTCCGCGATGAGCTTCGCCGCCTCCTCCGCCTTCTTCAGCGCGTCGGCCGCCGAGTCGCGGTCCTTGTACCCGGCGCCGGAGAAGCCGTACTCGGCCTGGTCGACGACGGCCCGCAGCACCCTCGCCGCGGAGTCGTCGCTGTCGGTGGCACGGCCCAGGATGCGCGCCACGTCGTCCCGCAGGTGCTCCATGTCCTGCGGGGAGTGGTCGGGCACGTCGTGGCCCTTCGCGGCCCGGTCCGGGTGGATGTTCATCGTGACGGTGAAGCCGCCGTCCCCGGTGGACGTCACCGTGAGGTTCTTCTTCAGCCCCCGGGCGAGGACCCGGTCCAGTTCCTCCTTGTGGCCCTGAAGCTCGTCCCGAGTGTCCTTGAGGACGTCGTGGATGGTCTTGGCCTGCGCGTGGGCGTCGGCGAACTCCCCGGCCGTCTTCGTGACGAACCCCCGGGTGACGGTTGCGTTGACACCGGCCCAGTTGGCCTTGTCGGCTTTCGCTTTCAGGTCGTCGCGGGCTTCGGTCTCCAACGCCTTGAGTTTGGTCACGACACCGTTCCAGGCGGTGATGGCCTGGTCGAGCCGGCCGAACTCTGCGTTGCGCAGCGTGTCCAGGTTCATCGGCGCCGCGTCCCTTCGGAGAAGCCCGCCTCCAGCGTCGCGATGCTGCTGACGGTGGTCGCGATGTGGTATTCGTCGCCGGCGTGCGCGTTCTTCGTGTAATCCATGTGGTTGGAGATGTGCGCGCAGGCGTCCAGCAGCGTCTTGAGCTGCTTCTCCCAGCGTTCCTGCACATGGTCGAGGGCGCCGCCCAGCGCGAAGCCCTGCGTCGTGAGGTCCCTCGCGGCGGACTGGCTTGCTGACCAGGCGTCGCGGCCGTCCTTGCCGAGGCGGTCGAACAGCTTGAACGCGCTGTCGCCGACCGCCGCCAGGTCCTGCTGGTTGACCTTGAGGTCACCCTGCGGCGACGGCGATCCGCCGCCGTCCGGTGCGACCTGGTTCAGCCGCATCGCCGTCGGTTGCCTGTCGGCGGCTTCCCTCTTGAGTCGCTCCCACTCGTCCCATGCCACGAACGGGACACCTCCCCCGTGTCGACCTGTACCGCCTCTGCGCCTGACTCTGTCTTGTTCAGCGGTTGTGGAAAGCCAACTTAACAACGCCCGGACGGGATTTACCGGATGGAGCCATGACGGGAACAAGCCGGTCGTCGCTTCGGCCGGCGTCGGTCGCGGTCGCGGTGGGCGGCTCAAGCGCGCGACATTCGTCGGTCTCAGTACCGTCAGGCTCAGCACCCGAACCCGCCACGGCGCCGCCCGNNCCCCGGGCCCCCGCCACCGCGCCGCCCGTCGGATCGCGCTCCACGGAGCCCGCTCACCTGCCGGTGGGCTCCGGACCCGTCGCCGCGGCCCCCTACGCCCCGCTCGGCGACAGGGCCGGGGCCGGCACCAGCAGGGACCAGGCGGCCGGGCGGACCGTCCACGTACGGCTGCGCACCGGACCGGCCGGCTCGGCGTCCGCCCGGTAGCGGAAGCCCGTACCGCCCGGGCCCGACACGGTGACCGCCCGGGCGGCCGACCACCGGGGCGCGTCCGCCCGGGGGCGCACCACGACCTCCGCCACCCCGCCCCGCGCCAGCACCGTCACCCCTTCCACCGGGTCGTCCACGTCGGCCAGCAGCCGCCCGTCGGCCTCCACCCGCAGCCGCCGCCACGTCCGCGGCGCCCGCCCAGCCCCCGGCCTCACCAGCGTCCGCACCAGCGAACGGTACGTCCCCCACGCCGACGGCACCGGCGTCCCGCCGGCCGGGGGCCGCAACCGCGCCCCGGGCGCCGCCGGGGGCTCCGGCGACGGCGGTCCCTCCGGGACGCGCACCCCGCCCACGACCACCCCGCCCCCGTCGTCCACCAGCAGGTCCAGCCGCCGCGCCACCCCGTCCAGCACCGCCCGCGCCGCCGTCACCGCCCCCGGCGGCGCCCCCAGCGACACGCCGATGCACACCGTCTCGCGCGGCCCCACCGGCACCAGCGCCAGGGCCTGCCCGCCCAGCTCGCCGCCCCGGTGCAGCAGCGCCACGGCCCGTACCAGCGCCCGGTCGTCGCCGACCACCACGGGCCGCCGGGCGCCCCGCCGCGCCAGGGCCCGCGCGAACTCCTGCGGGGTGTCGGGGAGGCACACCTTCGCGGCCGCGCCGCCGCACAGCACGTCCCTCGCGATCCGCACGGATTCGCCGTCGCAACGGCGCGCTACCGGGTCGATGACCACCAGGAGCTGGTCGGGAGCCGACACCTCGGTCCTTCCTCGGGTAGCATCTTTGTGCAAGAGCCCCTTGCGCTATTGCGCCAGGGGCTTCGTCTATTCCGGGGCACCGGTCCAGCGGCTCGGGCTGCCGTCGTACGCCGACGTACGGCGTTCTCCGCCCCTGGCCTTGGACATGCCCCGCCCGGAAGGGGTGTACGCCTGTGCCCGCACTTGTGCTGCTCGGTGCTCAGTGGGGTGACGAGGGCAAGGGAAAGGCCACCGACCTCCTCGGTGGATCCGTCGACTACGTGGTGCGCTACCAGGGCGGCAACAACGCCGGCCACACGGTCGTCGTGGGCGACCAGAAGTACGCGCTGCATCTCCTTCCCTCCGGCATCCTCTCCCCCGGATGCACCCCCGTGATCGGGAACGGCGTCGTCGTCGACCCGGCCGTCCTGCTCTCCGAGCTGAGCGGGCTGAACGAGCGCGGCGTCGACACCTCCAAGCTCCTGATCAGCGGAAACGCCCACCTCATCACGCCGTACAACGTCACCCTCGACAAGGTGACGGAACGGTTCCTCGGCAAGCGGAAGATCGGTACGACCGGCCGCGGCATCGGCCCGACCTACGCCGACAAGATCAACCGCGTCGGCATCCGCGTCCAGGACCTCTACGACGAGTCGATCCTCGCCCAGAAGGTCGAGGCGGCCCTGGAGGTCAAGAACCAGCTCCTCGCCAAGGTCTACAACCGGCGCGCGATCGAGGCCGGCAGGGTCGTGGAGGAGATGCTCCAGTACGCCGAGCAGCTCAGGCCGTTCGTCGCGGACACGACGCTGATCCTGAACAACGCGATCGACGAGGGCAAGGTCGTCCTCTTCGAGGGCGGCCAGGGCACGCTCCTCGACGTGGACCACGGCACGTACCCCTTCGTGACCTCGTCGAACCCGACCGCCGGCGGCGCCTGCACCGGTGCCGGCGTCGGCCCGACGAAGATCAGCCGCGTCATCGGCATCCTGAAGGCGTACACGACCCGCGTCGGCGCCGGTCCGTTCCCCACGGAGCTGTTCGACGAGGACGGCGAGGCGCTGCGCCGCATCGGCGGCGAGCGGGGCGTCACCACCGGCCGCGACCGGCGCTGCGGCTGGTTCGACGCGGTGATCGCCCGGTACGCGACGCGCGTGAACGGCCTGACGGACTTCTTCCTCACCAAGCTGGACGTCCTGACCGGCTGGGAGCGGATCCCGGTCTGCGTGGCGTACGAGATCGACGGCCGGCGCGTCGAGGAGCTGCCGTACTCGCAGACCGACTTCCACCACGCCAAGCCGGTCTACGAGTACCTCCCGGGCTGGTCGGAGGACATCTCCAAGGCGAAGACCTTCGCCGACCTGCCGAAGAACGCGCAGGCGTACGTGAAGGCGCTGGAGGAGATGTCGGGCGCCCCGATCTCCGCGATCGGCGTCGGCCCCGGCCGCACCGAGACGATCGAGATCAACTCGTTCCTGTAGGTCCGCGGCGGGCGCGGCCCGCGCGAAGCCCCCGCGCCGGCGGCCCGGTACGGGGGCTTCGCCCGTCTCCCGCCCCGCCGCCGGGGCCGCGCCCCGTGGGGCGCGCGGGTGTCACCGGGCCGCTTCGCGGACGCCCGCCCTCCGCTCGCGGCGGGCGCGTCCGGCGGGACCGGTGCGGGCGCGGCAGGCCCGCGGAGACGCGGCGGGGCGGGGGTGCCGTACGTTCCGTGAGGTTCGACTCCGCCGTGGCGGGAGGTCCGGTTCGCGGTCCGCGCCCGGGGGCCGTGGCGTCGGCGTCCGGTGGTGGGGGAGAGTGGGTGCAGGAAGAAGCACCGGGAGACGGCTCCCGGACAGGGCGGGCGGGAGGCGAGCGAGCAGATGACGGCCGCGGAGACGGCGGGCGCGTCCGGCCGGGAGTCGCCGGACTTCGCGAGCGGGACGCTCGCCGCGGTGCTGGACGCCTTCGCGGCGGGCGCCTGCCTGCTGGACGACAGCGGCCGGATCACCGCCGTCAACGCCTCGGCCGAGCAGATCCTGGGCCGGCCCGCCGCGGAGCTCGTCGGCCGGGACGCGCACGAGCTGCTCCACCGCGACCGGCACGGCGACCCCACCCCGAGGGCGCACTGCGCGCTGCGGAAGGCCGCCCTCGCCGGGCACACGGCCCAGAGCCCCGGTGAGTGGGCGGAGCGCGGCGACGGATCGCTGATCCCGCTGTCGTGGCTGGTCACCTGCCTGGACCAGGAGGGGCGGGAACCGGTCACCCTGGTGCTCTTCCATCCGCCCGACTCCGCGCCCCCGGCCACCCGGTCCCCGCGGCGGCCCTCCGCGTCGCTGTCGGAGCTGGACCGGCTGGCGCTGCTCGCCGAGACGACCACGGCGCTGACGTCCACGCTCGACGTGGACGAGGCCCTGGACCGGCTGGTGGGCCTGGTGGTGCCCCGGCTCGCGGACTGGGCGGTGATCGACCTGCTCAGGGAGCCGGACGAGGTGTGGCGCACCGCCGTCGTGCAGGCGAAGGACGACACCCTGGTGCACGTCGAGGAGCTGGAGGGCCCGATGCCGCCGGTGCCGGCGGAGTCGCCGATGCCCCTGTCACGGGCGCTGCGCGGCGAGTCGTCGGCGCTGGCGGGCCCGGAGACGTACCAGGGTCCGCCGGACTCGGAGGTCGCGCTGGAGCAGCGCCGCCTGTTCGAGGCGACGGGGATGCACTCGGCGGTCATCGCGCCCATCCGGGGCCTGCGGGAGATCCTCGGGGCGCTCACCCTGGGCCGTTCCGAGCGGTCGGAGGCGTTCACGGCGGCCGACGTGGCCCTGCTGGAGGACATCACGCGCCGGGCGGGCCTCGCCCTGGCCAACGCCCGGCTGTACCAGCGGCAGCGCAAGGTCGCGGAGACCATGCAGCGCCATCTGCTGCCGCAGCTGCCGACCGTGCCGGGGCTGGGGATCACGGCCCGGTACCTGCCCGCGCCGGACGCCTCGCACGTCGGGGGCGACTGGTACGACGCGTTCGTACTGAGCGACGGGGCGCTGGCGCTGGCGATCGGGGACGTGGTCGGTCACGACCTGGAGGCGGCGGCGGGCATGGCGCAGCTGCGCAACATGCTGCGCGCGTACGCGTGGGCGCAGCAGGGGCCGGCGAGCGGGATCGTCGAGTGGCTGGACCAGGCGTCGCTGCACATCGCGGAGGTCTCCATGGCCACGCTGGTCTTCGGCCGGATGTCCGTGTCGGCCGACGGGCGGTGGGGGCTGTCCTGGACCAACGCCGGGCACCCGCCGCCGCTGCTGGTCACGCGGGACGGCGCGGCGCGGTACCTCTCCGAGGGCCACGGCGTCCTCCTGGGCCTCGGTGCGTACAAGGGGCGGGTGGCCCGTGCGGACGCGACGGCGGAGCTGCCGCCCGGATCGACGCTGATGCTCTACACGGACGGCCTGATCGAGGAACCGGGCCGCTCGCTCGACGAGGGCCTGGACCGGCTGCGCGGACACGCCGCGGCGCTGGCGCACCGGCCCGTGGAGGCGTTCGCGGACGAACTGCTCCAGCGGGCCAGACCGGAGCAGAACGAGGACGACGTGGCGCTGCTGGTCCTGCGGATCCCGGACTGACCGCCGCCGCGGCGACGGCGGTCGTACGGCGCGGGCGCGGGCGCGGTCCCGGACCCGGGCCGGATCCGGGACCGCGCGGCCGGTCCGGGGCCGTACGCCCGCGCGGCCCGCTGTACGGCCCGGGTCAGGCCGCCGTGTGGTCGAGGATGGCCTTCGCCAGCGGCTCCAGCACGGGCCCCGGCAGCGCGTGCCCCATGCCGGGGACCTCCACCAGCCGCGCACCGCGGATCACCTGCGCCAGGTGCCGCGCGTGCGGCGGCGGGAAGACGGGTTCGGCCGGGGCGGACACGACCAGCGTCGGCACGTCGGTCGCGGCGAGGGCCTCGGTGCGGAGCATCCCCGAGTGGTCGGCCCGCCCGTGCGCGGTGCTGATCCGGGCGTGCCCGGTGTGGGCGAGCACGCGCCGCTCCGTCTCCCGCGCGGCCTGCGCGTCGAACGGGATCGCGTCGCCGTTCAGCAGCCGCCAGTGCTCGACCCGCCAGGCCATCTCGTCCTCCGGGGCGAGGTCCACGGGGCGGTGGGCCCACATGTCCAGGATGCGCGGGTCGATCGGCGGCAGCTCCCCGACCGGTGTGACGGTCCCGTCCGGCGCGGTGTACGGAGTGGTGCTGAGCGCGCAGGTGCCGAGGAGCGTGGCGGTGCGGAGCCGTTCCGGGTGGTCGGCGATCAGGAGCTGGGCCAGCATGCCGCCCAGGGACATGCCGACGACGTGCGCCCGCTCCACCCCGAGCCCGTCCAGCACCGCCAGCGCGTCGTCCGCGAGGTCGGTGATCGCGTACGGCCGCGTCTCGTACGACCAGGTCGAGCGGCCGGTGTCGCGGTGGTCGTACCGGACGACCCGGTGGTGCGCGGCCAGCGCGTCCACCAGCTCGTCGGGCCACCCCACGCCGGACGCCTGGGCGCCCATGATCAACAGGAGCGCCGGCGCGTCGGCGTCCCCCCGCTCCTCCACCCACAGGCGGACGCCGGGCGCGGCGTCGACGAGGTGTTCACGGTGCACGGTGCGCTCCCTCGGATGCGATCGGATCAGAAATCAGACGAGACGTATCGTCTCGCCAGTCACCGTAACGCACCCGCCGGGCCGCCCGCACGGCTTTTCCACACCCCGGCCCGCTCGCCCCGGCGAATCGACCACCGCCCACCGTCCCCCGTCTCCGGGGCCGGACGCGGGGCCTCTCGCGCCGGGTGGCCCGCCACCCCGTCCCCGGCGCNGGGGTGGGGGCCGGTCGTGCCGCGGGCCGCGCCGGAGCCGGTTCCGGCACCCACGCTCCTCCGGCCGCGGCCGCGACCGCGCCCCCGCCGGGGCGGGGAAGCCGGTCGAGGCGGCGGGCCGGGCCGGATCGACGTCGTGCTCCCGGCGGGGAGGCCGTACGGGGCGCACCCGTCCCCGGGTGCGGCGAGCGCCCCGCCGGGCACGTGCGCCTCACCGGGGCCGCCACCGTCGTACGGCCCGCCCGTGACGGCGGCTCAGGTGCGGCCGCCGTTGTCGACGCAACTGCCGAGGGTGATCTGCCACGGCAGGACCGACATCTGCACCCGGTGCCCCTCGGCGATCGAGAGGTTCGCCGTGTGGTGGCGGCCGCCGGGCTCCAGGATCCAACGCCACACGATCGGGCCCTTGGTGCCCTGGAAATAGACCTCGTATTCCATGGCCATCCGGCTGTTGTTCCACACCGTGACGATTTCGCCGTCGGCCGTGAACCTCATTCCGGCCCGGTCCCTCTTGTTGGGCGCGTCGTAGTTGATCCAGGCGTCGCGCCCTCCCGGATCGGTGCGACTGGGAGCGCTCTTGTGCGTGCACTTCCAGTAGAAACCGCCCGCTGCCCCGGCCGGGGCCGAGGCCGTCCGCGTCTGCGAGCCGGCGTGCGAGTCGGCTCGGGCGGCACCCGTCAGGGCGCCCGCCGACAGGGCCAGGGTCGCGACCGCGACCGAAAGAGCCCTCGCCGGCCATGACTTCACCTGCATGTCACTGCCTTTCCCCCTGAGCGGTGGACCGGCTGCCGCCGAATTCGCCGCTCCTTTTCGATTCCCCTTCATCCTGGACCCGTGAAAGCCCGTTGCGGAAGGCTCAATTGATGCGCGAAAAAAGGGTATTGATACCCTGCGTTCATCGACGGCGGCGACCGGGCGGCAGGCGGGGGAGCGATGCCCACGGATCCGAGTACGCAACAACTGCGCATGTTCCTCGCACTGGCGGAGGAACTGCACTTCGGCCGGGCGGCCGACCGGGTCTTCGTCAGCCAGCCCGCGCTCAGCCGGCAGATCCGGGCCCTCGAGGAACTCCTCGGCGTCGCCCTGGTGGAGCGTTCCACGCGCCGTGTCCGGCTCACCGGGGCCGGGCAGGCGCTGCTGCCGTCGGTGCGCGCGGCGGTGCGCGCCGCGGACGCGCTGCGCGAGGCCGCGCGGGAGGCGTCCCGGCACGACACCGACCGCCTGGTGCTGGGTTCCTACCTGTCCGCGCTGCCCGCCCTGCGGATCCTCTTCGACGCGCTCCGGCGCCACGACGGCGCCCCCGTCGTCGAGTGGCGGGACGTGGACAACGTCGGCCAGGTGCGGGCCCTGCTCGACGGCGGCGTCGACGCGGTCGTCTGCTACGCGCCCGTGCCCGACGGCGTCCGCACGCTCCGGCTGGGAACGGAGGAGCGGTACGTGTGCCTGCCCGGGAGCCACCCGCTCGCCGACCGTGCAGAGGTCGCCCTGGCGGAGCTCGACGGCCTCCCCGTCATCGGCTTCTCACCCGCCCTGAACCCCGAGTGGCGCGCCTTCTGGGCGGCCGACCCGCGTCCCGGCGGAGCGCCCGTCGCCTACACGTCCCATGCCGTCACGACCCTGGAGGCGTGCATCACCCACGTCGGCCTGGGGCACGGCATCCGCTTCATCCCCGCCAGTTGCCGGCAGCTCATGCCCCGCCCCGGCATCCGGTACGTCGCGGTCTCCGACCTGCCGCCGTGCCACGCCGTGCTCGCCTGGTCCGCCTCCCGGCCGGCCCCGCCGGCCCTCGCCGCGCTCCTGCGCGTCCTGCGCGCCCGCACCCGTACCACCGCGGTCGGGTGCCGCCCCGACGGGACGCCGGGGTGGTGGTGGGAGACGACGGCCCCGTCCCCCGCCGTGTGAGGAGCCCTCCGGAGGCGGACGGCCCGCACGACCGCGACCACCCGTCCCGGCAGCCGACCGCCCTGCCGGCACTGCGTCACCCGGGGCCGCACGCCGCGCACTTCGGCGTGCGCCGCGGTGGTCAACCTCCGGGGACCGACCCGGCGTCATCCGGAGCGCGGCCGGTGATGTCATCACCACCACCGGCGACCTCGACCGCTTCCACCGCGCCCTGTTCGGAGGGAAGCTGCTCCCGCCCGCGCAGATGCGGGAGCTCCTCCGGGAAGTACCGGCGGGCGGGGGGATCGGGTACGGGCCGGGGGTCGAGTTCGCGCGGCTGTCCTGCGGGGTGAGGGCGGTCGGCAAGAGCGGACGCGCCAACGGCTCCCTGTCCGCGATGGTCGGCACGGTGGACGGGGGGCACCGGCTCGCGTTCGACGTCAACGGGGACTGGCTGCGCGACGGTTCGCTGTACACCGACGTGATCGAGGCGGAGTTCTGCGGCAGGGTGCCCGCCCGCGCGGAAGGATCGCCCGCCCCGGCGCCGCGGCTCGCCGCGCTCCTCCACGGGGCCGGCGGCGAGCGGGCCCCTCAGAGGTAGACGACCCGGACGACCGTGACCGTGCGGACGCCGCGGCTCACGTAGTACCGGATCACCACGCCCGACACCGTCGCCTCCCGCCGGTCCTCGTCCGGGCCTATCGGCACCGAGTCGTACCCGTAGGGGTCGGGGACCAGCCGGGCGTGCATCCCGGCGTCGAACCGGGTGCGCAGGGACGCGTCCATGGAGTCGAGGGCGAGGTCCGCCGGGGGCGCGTACTGGAGGTGGTAGCGGCTCACTCCGGTACGCCCTCGCCGCGTGCCAGGCGGTCGAACAGCTCCGCGTCCTCCCGGTCGGCGTCCGTCGTGGACAGCGCCCACCGGGCGAGTGCGAGCGGCAGCTCCGCCACGGGGACGTGCGGGATCTCCGCGTCGAACATCCGCGCCCGTTCCTCGTCCAGGGCGGCCCGGATCGCCGCGATGGTGCCGGGCAGCTCGACCAGCCGCCCGGCGATCACGGTCCTCACAGGACCGCGGCGCCCGCGAGGGGCGCCCTCCGGGCCGGGGGCGCGGCGGGCTTCCGGGAGCCCCGGGCGCGGACGGCGCGCACGCGGGCGGCGGCCCCGGTGCGCCCGCCGCCGGGGCCGCCGGAGGGTGGTGTGCGCCGGTCGGGAGCCGCCCCGACGGGACCGCCGCTGCCGCGGTCGGGCCCGGGCCCGGGCCGCCGGGGACTGTCGCTCATGACTGCTCTCCTGCCAACCGCTGGATGGGGCACGGTGATTCACGGAAGATGAGGACCCGCCCTCCGGATCTTCGCATATCACCGCACATGCGTACGCACCTCGGCTTCCTCCCTCCCGCCTACCCGCCCCACGGCCCCACAGCGCGGCCCCGCGGGGGAGGACCGGCAGCGCACGGACCGGCGGGCGCGGACCGATGGGCGCGGGCGCCGGGAGAGAGCCGCCGGGGGGAGCCGCCGGGGCGGCAGGGCGGTTCCGCGCGACGGCGCCGCCACCACGGGCCGCGGGCCCCGGCCCGTACGCGCGGCCCCGCTCAGGCCCGTACGCGCGGCTCCCGCTCAGGCCCGTCCCCCCGTCCGTGCACGCGCCCCCGGTCCGCGTCCCGGTCAGGCCGCGTCGTGCGCCCGGGTCGCGACGACCACCGTCGCGCGGCGGTCCTCGCAGGTCGCGACCCGGGCGGCGAGCCCGCCGGACGCCTCGGCGATCCGGACGGCCGCGGGGGCCTGGGCCGCGCCGGTCTCGAACAGCAGGCTCCCGCCCGGCGCCAGCCAGCGTGCCGCGTCCGCCGCGACCCGCCGCAGCACGTCCAGCCCGTCGGCGCCGCCGTCGAGGGCGGCGCGGGCCTCGTGGAGGCGGGCCTCCGGCGGAAGGAGGGCGACCTGGTCGGTCGGTACGTACGGGACGTTGGCCAGCAGCAGGTCGACGCGGCCCCGCAGGCCGGGCGGCAGGGCGTCGTACAGGTCGCCGCGGTGGACGTGCCCGCCGAGGGGCGCGAGGTTGCGGCGGGCGCAGCGCACGGCCGCCGGGTCGATGTCGGAGGCGTGCAGGCCGGCGGCGCCGCCCAGGGCGGTGACCAGGGCGGCGCCCAGCGCTCCCGTACCGCAGCACAGGTCGACCACGAGCGGGCGGGCGCCGTGCGGGACGAGTGCGGCGGCCCGCTCGACGAGGAACTCGGTGCGGCGGCGCGGGACGAACACGCCCTCGTCGACGGCGATCCGCAGGCCGCCGAAGCCGGCCCAGCCGACGACGTGTTCCAGGGGGTGCCCGGCGGCGCGGCGCGCCACCATGGCGGTCAGTTCGGCGGGGGTCCGGGCGGCGGCGAGCAGCAGCTCCGCCTCCTCCTCGGCGAAGACGCACCCGGCGGCGCGGAGGGCGCCGGCCACACCGGCCGACCCGGTCGGGCAGGTGCGGCCGGCGGATGCCGGGGCGGCGCCGGAAGCGGGTCCTCCGGGGGTGCGGGGCGCGGGGATCGTGGACACGTGGAAACCTCTCGGGGGCCGCGTACGCGGTGTGCTCCCGGCGGTCGTGTCACGGTCGCGGCGTGACCGCCGTGCCGCCCTCGGAGGGGAGCACCCGTCCTTGCCTGGCGTTGACCGGTCCCACCTCCCCACTCCTCGTACGTCCTCGTGGCGTTCGGGACACCCTATCCGACAACGGCCTTCCGCCGGCCGAACCGGCCGGCCCCGGGGAGTGCCGGGAGCCGGCCGGTCCGGGCGGAACACACCCCGGCGCGGCTCCCTCCCACGCACTCTCAGGAACCGTCCTCCTCCTCGGAGTTCAGGAGCTCGTACGCGGCCGGGTCGGAGTGGTGGAACAGCCGGTACCAGGCGTCGAGGCGCTCGCCCTCGAACACGCCCAGCCGGCCCAGGACCTCGCGAGCGAACGCGACCGGCTCCGTCGACCCGGCGGTGATCAGGTCCCCGGACGCCACCGCGTCCGCCTCCACGTAGTGCCCGCCGCCCCCGTACCCGGTCGCCGCCAGGTAGACCGCGGCGGACGAGGTGTGGGGGCGGTCGTCCAGCAGTCCCGCGCGGGCCAGCCCGGCGGTCGCGCCGCAGATCGCCGCGACCGGGACGCCCGCGTCGAGGAACGCGCGGGCCTTCGCCGCGAACGGGGCCAGGTCGTCGCCCTCGTCCCACAGGTCGGCACCGGTCAGGACCAGCATCGCGCTGTCGCCGGGGCGCAGGTCGGCCAGGGCCAGGTCGGGCGTGATCCGCAGGCCGCCGATCGTGGTGACCGGGGCGGCCGTCGGGCCGACCGTGCGGATCCGGTACCCGCCGCGGGCCGCCCAGGCCGTCGCGTGGCCGGTCTCCCAGTCGGCGAACGTGTCGTAGACGGCGAGGTGGACGGTCCCGCGGTGGGCGGTGGTACTGGTCACGGAGGTCTCCCGGGTGCCGCGCCCGCGCCCGTGCCCCCGCCGCTCGGCGTCCGCGGGGAGCGGGCGGCCCGGCACCGTGCCGGTCGTGGCGCTCACCGCACACGAAACCCGGCTCCGCCCGTTGCCGCAAGCGCCTTTCACCGCCGCCCGTCNNNCNNNNCGNC
>NZ_CP095474.1:3235047-3247212 GCF_023614315.1 Streptomyces sudanensis
CNNNGNNNCGNGNCCNGGCCCGCGGTCCCCCGCCCCGCGCCGCGTCCGGCCCCCACGGGAGCTCCTCCGACTGGCTTAAGGTGTCCGAAACCGGACGGAGGGGACCTGCCCATGCCCGTGAGCGGACCTGTGACCCGCAGCACCCTGCGCCAGCAGATCGCCGACGCGCTGCGCGACGAGGTGCTCGCGGGCCGCCTCCGGCCGGGCCGGGAGTTCACGGTCAAGCAGATCGCGGAGCAGTACGGCGTGTCCGCGACGCCGGTGCGGGAGGCGCTGGTCGACCTGTCGGCCCAGGGGCTGCTCGACTCCGACCAGCACCGGGGCTTCCGCGTCCACCGGTTCACGGTCGACGACTACCGGGACATGGTCGAGGCCCGCTTCCTGATCGTCGACGGCGTCCTGCGCCGCCACCCGGAGGGCGGAGCGGAGTGGGGGCGGGTGCCGGACGAGGTGCTGGTCTCCGTGCGGCGGCGGGCCGAGGCGGCGGTGCGGGCCGCCCGGGCCGGGGACCTCGACATCCTGATCGGTTACGACATGCGGTTCTGGCAGGAGCTGGCGGGGCTCGCCGCCAACCGCCACCTCGCCGGCTTCCTGGACCGCCTGCGCGTCCAGGCGTGGGCGTTCGCCGTGCCCCACCTGCGGGCCGACCGGCGGGTGCGGGACCGGTTGTGGGCCGGGTACGAGGAGCTGGCGGAGGCCGTCGAGGAGGGCTCGGCGCGGCGGGTCGCCGCCGTCCTCGCCGCGTACCGCGCCCACTCCCTGAACTGGGCCGACCACCTGGAGCGCCTCCCCGCGCCCCGCGAGGCTCCCGAACGCCCCGCGTAGGGCGGGTGCTTCGGCGGCGGTGCCACCGGGTATCACTGTGACCCGACGCCCGGGGCACGGGGCCGGCCCGTGCCGTCACCGCGGCAGACACCCCGATTCGAGAGCGAGTCCGCCTTGGCCTGTGACCTGTGGCTGGTCCCCCTGGTCGACGTGCTGTGCCACAGCCCCGACAACCCCTTCGCCGAGGAGATCGCCGTGTACGACCGGGCGCTGACCGGGGCGGGCCTGCCGACGGTGCCCGTCTTCGCGTACATGCCCGGCCTGTCGGGCGACGTGGCGCCGGTCGCCGGGTTCGACTACGACGCCCTGCACTTCCTGCGCCGCGCGTACCTCCTCCAGGTCTGCGGCCTCGCCGTGACGCCCGTCGACGAACTCGGCGGCGACTACGAGCAGTTGCTGGAGATGTTCGAGGCGACCGCCCAGCGGTCCCACCTGGTCTGGCACTACGACCACGCCGGCGCCTACGTGCCGGTGGACTTCCCCGCGCCGCTCTCCACCGAGGAACTGCTCGCCGGGGGAGGCCCGCTCGGCTCCGCGCAGGGGCTGCTGCGGGAGCTGGAGTACGTGGCCCCGTCCATCGGCATCGACCCGGCCAACCCGCCGGCCGCGCCCGAGCCGCCCCGCCGCCCGACGTCGCTGGAGGAGCCGGCGGCGCCGGTCCCGTACGACGACGACCCCTTCGCGCGCGAGCGGCACGTCTGGCTGGGCCTGCACGCGGCGGCCACCCGCAGCCTGGGTCAGGGGTCGATGATCGTCTTCAGTTGAGGAGGCGGTTCAGCGGGGTTCCGGGGGGCGCTGGCGCGGCATGTTCGGGCGGGCCGCGGGAGGCAGCGGGGAGCGGTTCGCCGACTGCCCGGAGGCCGTGTCGGAACGCGGCGGCCCGGCGTTCAGGGCCTGGGCGACCAGCGGTGTCGGGCCCGCCCGGAACTCCGCCATCCAGTCCGCCGTCTCCGCCCGCACCAGCTCCGTCACGTCCTCCGAGAACCTC
This sequence comes from Streptomyces sudanensis, assembly GCF_023614315.1. NCBI lineage: Bacteria > Bacillati > Actinomycetota > Actinomycetes > Kitasatosporales > Streptomycetaceae > Streptomyces > Streptomyces sudanensis. Next base: position 3,236,861 of record NZ_CP095474.1, read on the forward strand.
CGCAGCACCCCCAGGCAGCGCTCCGCCGCCTCGGCGGCCGTCCCCTCCGCGGGGCCCAGCACCTCCCGGACGTTCTCGGACGCCCAGTCGAACTGCAGGGACTGGAGGCGCCGCTGCACCGCCTGCGCCGTCACCACGTCCCGCATCCAGCCGGACGTCACCCCGAAGTACCGGTCGCACGCCAGGCACGCCGCGGCGAGCAGCAGCGACAGGTAGCCCCAGCCGGCCGCCCCGTCCAGGGCGTCCGTCAGGTCCAGCAGCGGCAGCGCGGCGCCCAGGACACCGCCCAGCGCCGTACCGGTCCGCAGGGCGCGGGCGCCGCGGCGCTTCCACGCCCGGTCGGCGAGGTACCAGTCGGTGGTGTGCAGGGCGGTCGCCTCGACCCACCGGTACAGCTCGTGCAACCGCTCGGCCGGTTCCCCCCAGTCGCCGAGCGGGAACGGCCGTCCCCTCAGATCGTCCCCCCGGGCGGGCCCCCCGGGCTGCATCTCCGGCTGGCTCACCGGGGCACTCCTCTGCGCTCTGCGTGACTCTGTGTGACGTGTGGTGACGTGGGTGGTGCGGGGCGGGTGCCCGGCGGGCGTGGACGGTGCGGACGGTGTGGGGGGCGGGTCGTGCGGAGCCCTTCCTACCGCCGAATGGAGGGCCCCGGCGGCCGAATCACGGGTTTTCCGCACGGAAGAGGGCCGTGATCAGGTAGGGGGCGCGCCAGACACTCACTCGAAGGAGTGAATCAATGTGCGTGGGGCGCGTCGTGCGGGGACCACGTAGGCTCGGCCGTGACCGAAGAATCGTCGACGCGCAGGAGTGACCGTGATCCCCGGTGGTGGCCAGCCCAACATGCAGCAGCTGCTCCAGCAGGCCCAGAAGATGCAGCAGGACCTCGCGCGGGCGCAGGAGGAACTGGCCCGCACGGAGGTCGACGGCCAGGCGGGCGGCGGCCTGGTGAAGGCCACGGTCACCGGCTCGGGCGAGCTGCGGGCCCTGGTCATCGACCCGAAGGCGGTCGACCCGGAGGACACGGAGACGCTCGCGGACCTGGTCGTCGCGGCCGTGCAGGCGGCGAACGAGAACGCGCAGCAGCTCCAGCAGCAGAAGCTCGGCCCGCTCGCCCAGGGGCTGGGCGGCATGCCGGGCCTGCCCTTCTGACCCGGCGGGCACCGGCCGCTCGTCCCGCCGACGCGACGGGTTCACCCCGGGTCTTCTGCGGCGCGGCCCGCAGCGATTACCGTAACCACCGAGACTGCACTCCCGGAGAGGCGTTCCGTTGTACGAAGGCGTGGTCCAGGACCTCATCGACGAACTGGGCAGGCTGCCCGGCGTCGGTCCCAAGAGCGCGCAGCGGATCGCCTTCCACGTCCTCCAGGCGGAGCCGACGGACGTGCGCCGGCTGGCGCACGCGCTGCTGGAAGTGAAGGAGAAGGTCCGCTTCTGCGCGGTCTGCGGGAACGTCGCCCAGGAGGAGCGGTGCGGCATCTGCCGCGACCCGCGCCGGGACGACGCGGTCGTCTGCGTGGTCGAGGAGCCCAAGGACGTCGTCGCGATCGAGCGGACCCGCGAGTTCCGGGGGCGGTACCACGTCCTCGGCGGCGCGATCAGCCCGATCGAGGGCGTGGGCCCCGATGACCTGCGGATCAGGGAGCTGCTGGCCCGCCTCGCGGACGGCACGGTCACCGAGCTGATCCTGGCGACCGACCCCAATCTGGAGGGGGAGGCCACCGCGACGTACCTGGCGCGGATGGTCAAGCCCATGGGCCTGAAGGTCACGCGCCTCGCCAGCGGACTGCCCGTTGGCGGAGACCTTGAATACGCCGACGAGGTCACGCTCGGTCGCGCGTTCGAAGGGAGACGACTCCTCGATGTCTGACGCCACGCTCCACGCCCACCAGCCGGCCCCGGACAGCTTCGCGGTCCAGATCGCCGACTCCATCGAGTCCTTCATCGTGGCCACCACGGAGGTGGCCAAGGGGGACGAGCCCGACAGCGCGATCCCGTTCCTGCTGCTGGAGGTCTCGCAGCTGCTGCTCGCCGGAGGCAGACTGGGCGCGCACGAGGACATCGTCCCCGAGGAGCGGTACGAACCGGACACGGGCCCCGACCTGGACGTCGACGACCTGCGGGAGCGGTTCGCCGTGCTGCTGGACCCGGTGGACGTCTTCTCGGAGGTCTTCGACCCGTACGAGCCGCGCAGGGCGCCGGTGCCGTGCCGGATCTCCGACAGCCTGGCCGACATCGTCACCGACCTGCGGCACGGCCTCGCCCACTACCGGGCGGGGCGGGTCACCGAGGCGCTGTGGTGGTGGCAGTTCTCGTACTTCTCCAACTGGGGGCCGACGGCCTCCGCGACGCTGCGGGCGCTGCAGTCCCTGGTCTCCCACGTCCGGCTGGACCAGCCGCTGGAGGCGCTGGACGGGCTGGACACGGACGAGGACGTGGCGGACGAGGCGCTGGCGGAGGAGGCGGGCCGCGTGATGTTCCAGGAGATCGCCGCCCCGCTGGGCCTGCGTTCCGGCAAGTGACCCGGCGGGCCCGGCGCCGGCCCGCCGCCCGGCGCGGCCCCGCGGCGTGAGCCGGGACACATTCGGCGTCGGGGGCGCCGGGGGTGGGCAGGGACCCCGCGTGGCCGGGACGGCGCCCTCGGGCGATCACGTGAGCGGGACGTCTCAGGATGTGGCATCCCGGGGGCGTCCCCCGGCCGCTCGTTAGACTGAGCCGACCGCAAACGGACCGAGCGAGGAGCGCACGTGGGCCTTGTCGTGCAGAAGTACGGAGGCTCCTCCGTCGCCGATGCCGAGGGCATCAAGCGCGTCGCCAAGCGAATCGTCGAAGCGAAGCAGAACGGCCACCAGGTGGTCGTCGTCGTTTCCGCGATGGGCGACACGACGGACGAGTTGATCGATCTCGCCGCACAGGTATCCCCCATGCCCGCCGGGCGTGAGTTCGACATGCTGCTGACCGCCGGGGAGCGCATCTCCATGGCCCTGCTGGCCATGGCGATCAAGAACCTGGGCCACGAGGCCCAGTCGTTCACGGGCAGCCAGGCCGGTGTCATCACCGACTCGGTCCACAACAAGGCGCGCATCATCGACGTCACGCCGGGCCGCATCCGCACCGCGCTGGACGAGGGCAACATCGCCATCGTCGCCGGCTTCCAGGGCGTGTCCCAGGACAAGAAGGACATCACCACCCTCGGCCGGGGCGGCTCCGACACCACCGCCGTGGCCCTCGCCGCGGCGCTGGACGCCGAGGTCTGCGAGATCTACACCGACGTCGACGGCGTCTTCACCGCCGACCCGCGGGTCGTGAAGAAGGCCCGGAAGATCGACTGGATCTCCTTCGAGGACATGCTGGAGCTCGCCGCGTCGGGCTCCAAGGTGCTCCTGCACCGCTGCGTCGAGTACGCACGCCGATACGACATCCCGATCCACGTCCGCTCCTCCTTCTCGGGGCTCCAGGGCACGTGGGTCAGCAACGAACCGCGAGGGGACCGCAAGGTGGAGCAGGCCATCATCTCCGGTGTCGCCCACGACACCTCCGAGGCGAAGATCACCGTCGTCGGGGTGCCCGACAAGCCGGGCGAGGCGGCCGCGATCTTCCGCGCCGTCGCGGACGCCGAGATCAACATCGACATGGTCGTGCAGAACGTCTCCGCCGCGACCACCGGCCTGACGGACATCTCCTTCACCCTGCCCAAGACCGAGGGCCGCAAGGCCATCGACGCCCTGGAGAAGCAGAAGGCCTCCATCGGCTTCGACTCCCTCCGCTACGACGACCAGATCGGCAAGATCTCCCTGGTCGGAGCGGGCATGAAGACCAACCCGGGCGTCACCGCCGCGTTCTTCGAGGCGCTGTCCGACGCGGGCGTGAACATCGAGCTGATCTCCACCTCCGAGATCCGCATCTCGGTCGTCACCCGGGCCGACGACGTCACCAACGCCGTCCGCGCCGTCCACACCGCCTTCGGGCTGGACAGCGACTCCGCCGAGGCGGTCGTGTACGGCGGCACGGGCCGCTGACGGCCGGGAGACCTCCCCCGGCGGCGGACCGCCGCCGGGGAGCGCGGCCCCGATGCCGGTGTCCCGCGCTCCGTTCCCCGCCCGCCGCGGACGGCTCTCCCGCCAGGTCCGCCGGTACCGGTCCGCCAGGTCCGGCAGCCGGTACCGGCCGCCAGGCCCGTCGGCCCCACGGCGGTGGCGGGTCCGGGTCCTTCGCCCGCCACGAACGGCCTCCCCGCCGGTTCCGTGCCGGTCCCGCGCCGGTTCCGCGCCGGTCCCATGTCGGTTCCGCGCCGGTCGGCGCCCGAATTGCGGTGTCCGTCCCGGACGAGACGCCGCCCGTGCCGTCTCGGACGGTGGTATCCGGTAGACGTGGCGTCACGCCTTTGTAGGATCTGTGAACGCCCTGTGCGAAATCCCTCGGCCGGTGCCGATCGGGCTGGGGCGATGGCATGTTCGACGGTGCTCCCGCCTTCCCACTGCGACCGGTGGCCGGCGGGGAGCGTCTCCCGCGGTCGCCCCAGGTGCTGCCGCGCGAACGGGGCGATGGGGAGAACGGATACGCATGAGGGCGAACGACGCACCGTCAGTCACGGCGGCGTGCGCGTACAACCCTGACGGGGGTCGGCGCGTCCAACAGACGTGGCAGAGGTACTCGACATCCCCAGGGCGGCTCCCGCGCGCAGCGGCGCGGCGGTCCCCCCGCTCCTTCGACCGCCCGGACGGGCCGCGCTCGGCCGTCGGCACGGCGGCGGCATGCCGGTGACCGCGCCGATGCCCGCCACCCGACGCGCCCGCGTTCCGTTCATGCGCGAGAGCGCCGACGCCACGACGACGTCGGGCACCACCGTCGACCACCTCACCGAGACCTACCGCGCCCACTACCGGTCGCTGCTCGGTCTCGCCGCGCTGCTCCTCGACGACACGGCGTCCTGCGAGGACGTCGTGCAGGAGGCATTCATCCGCGTCCACTCCGCCCGCAGGCGGGTCCGCGACCCCGAGAAGACCCTGGCGTACCTCCGCCAGACCGTCGTGAACCTCTCCAGGTCGACCCTGCGCCGCCGCATACTCGGGCTGAAGCTGCTCTCCAAGCCGATGCCGGACATGGCGAGCGCGGAGGAGGGGGCGTACGACCGGCTGGAGCGCGACGCGCTGATCAAGGCGATGCGCGGACTGCAGCGCCGCCAGCGGGAGGTGCTGGTCCTGCGGTACTTCGCGGACATGACGGAGGCACAGGTCGCCGAGACCCTGGGGATATCGATCGGTTCGGTGAAGGCGTACGGCTCCCGCGGCATCGCCGCGCTGCGCGTCGTCATGGGGGCGAAGAAATGAGCGACCGAACGGAAGACCGCGAGCACCACGGGCCGGACGGGCCGTCGAACGACCGGACTGGAAACCACGCAGTGAACACCCCTGAAACCCCAGGCACTCCGACTCCCGAGGACGACGTCCCGGCCCCGGAACCGGCCGAGGACGCCCCGGAACCGGCCGAGGACGCCCCGGAGCCGACCGGGGACGCCCCGGAGCCGACCGGGGACGCCCCGCCGGTACGGCCCGCCGCCGACCGGCCCGCCGCCGACGGGGACGGCACGGCGCCGCGGTCCGCCCCGGAGGCGCCCGGTGCCCCGGCGGGCGGCCCCGCCGCCTCCGGCCCCGCAGACGACCGCCTCGACGAGGACGAACACCTCGACGGGGACGACCGCCTCGACGGCGACCGCCTCGACGGGGACGAGGTGGCGCTGCAGCGGATGCTCCACGGAGCCGTGGGAGGGCTGGAGCCCTCCGCGGGCGCGCTCGACCACCTGCGGCGGGCCGTTCCCGCCCGGCGGGCGCGGAAGCGGCAGGCGCTGGTCGGCGCGGCCGCGGCGGTGATCCTGTTCGGCACCGGCGTGCCCGCGCTGGTGCACGTCGCCGCCTCGGACGGTGCCTCCGACACCGACCCGGTCAACGCCGGCCACGGTGCGCAGGTGGAGAACGGCGGCAGCGCCTCCGCCGACGGGCCGGGCACGGGCAGCCCCTCCGGCGCACCGGGCGCCACCGGCAAGGACCGCACCGGCCCGGGGCGCAGCCCGTCGTCCGCCGGTACCGGCGCCTCCGCGGGCACGGACGGCACGCCCGGCCTCGCGACCACCTCCCCGGCCGCGCTCCCGGCGTGCGAGGCGGGCCAGCTCGCGGTGAGCGTCGCCGAGGTGGGCGCCCCCGGCGGCGACGGCACGGTTTACGGTACGTTCCGCATCGCCAACGCCTCCGCCGGCGACTGCTCCGTCGACGCCGCCGGCACGGTCGGCTTCAGTACGAGCGGTGCGGCCGACCCGGGGCGCGTCAGCGTCGTCGGGCACACGTCCCAGGGCGCGGCGCCCGGCCTGCCCGACCCGTCCGCGGCGGTGGGCAGCCTGGTGCTGAAGCCGTCCGCGGCGTACGAGGTGAGATTCGCCTGGGTGCCGAGCGAGACCTGCCCGGTGGACGGCGACGGCGGCAGCGGCGGCACCGACGGCGGCGGCAGCGGCGACGGCGGCGGGGACGGCGGCGCGGGTGCCGACGGAGGCGGCGACCAGTCGCCCGAGCCCACGTCGTCCCCCTCCCAGGAGGAGCCTCCGCCGGCGGCGGACGGCACGAGCACCCGCATGGACGACGACGGCTCGACCGCCGCCCCGGCGGCGCCCGCGCCGCAGATGATGCGCCAGGGAGGACTCGCCGACGGCAGCGTCAATGTGACGTACACCCCCGATGCGGGCGGCCCCCAGGCGACGGCCACCGTTCCCGGCGCCTGCGCCGGCACCATCTACCGCACCGGCATCCTCCCGGCGGGGTGACCCGGCCGCCCGGTGCCCCTTGCCCGTCGGCCTGCCGCACGGGCGCCCTACGGGGCCGGGCGGAGCGGCCGGGGCGTACGCCGGCGACGGCGCGCCCCGTAGGTGATCCGATGTCCGATCGCTTGGAGATCAGGGCGTTGCCGCCGGGACCCCGGTTCGCTGCCCAGCTGCGGTTCGGGGTCAACGGTGAGGACGTGGTCGGAGCGACGGTCGGCGAAGGGGGCCGCGGACCGTACGCGGCCGATGGGCTGCCGGCCGGCCGCCCCAGCCCCCTCAGGGCGACGGGGGAGGCGCGCCGCCTGGAGCTGGGGGAACCCGGATGCACAGGCGGCTGCTGCGGCTTCCTGTCCGTGATCGTGCGGCGGTTCGGGGAGATCGTGCAGTGGTCGGACTGGGAGGTTCCGTGGGAGGGCCCCGGCGCCATGCCCTACCCGCCGCCGGAGCTGCACTTCGATGCGGGCCAGTACGACGCCGAAGTGGCTCGTGCCGAGTCGGACCGCTGGTGGCAGGTGTACTCGTGGCCCGGCACAGCGCGCCTCCGCCCGGCCACGAGCTCCTACCGGACCGCGGCCTGCCCAGCGGGGAACTCCCAGGAAAGCCCGGGTGCTGTCGGGACTCGTGAACGTCCGGGCCGGGCCGCGACCGCCGGCCGCCTCCCGGACCGACGTGGAAGTGCTGCCCGCTCCCGTGAGCGCGGGTGCCCGGACCCTCTCAGAGGGTGCCCGGGGTCTCCGGGTCGAGGCCCAGCGCTCGGTCCCGCTCCGCTTCCGCCTCCCGGCGGAACAGGCGGAACCACATGAACACCACGAAGCCCGCGAAGGCGAACCACTCACCCGTGTAGCCGAGGTTCTGGAACGCCTTCAGGTCCAGGCCCGTGCCCGCCGCCGCGGCCGCCGGCACGGGGGTCAGGCCGGCAGGGGATTCGCCGAGCGTCACCCACGCGTCGTACACCTCGTCGGGCACCAGGTTGACCAGCGACGCCGCGCTGATGATGCCGACCTGCCCCTCCGGCAGGCCGCCCGCCGCGTGCGCGCCGCCGCTCCCGGCGTGCTCCGACGCCTGGAGCGCACCGGTCACGGTCACCTCGCCGGGCGGCGGGGCCGGGGCCGCGGCCCCCTTCGGCAGCCAGCCCCGCACCACCGGCAGGACCTTGCCCTCCGGGGTGTGCAGCAGCGTCAGCACGTACGAACCGGCCTTGCCGTCCAGCTCGCGGCCGGGGACGAGGAACTGCTTCCCGTACCGGCCGCTCGCCGTCGCCCGGCGGCCCGACGTCTCCTTGTCGACCGGCAGCAGTTCCGCCAGCGGGGCCGCCGCCCCCGCGGCCCGGGACGCGGGCCGCTGCTCCGCCTCCCGGTGCGAGTCGACGCGGTCCTCGAACCTGCCCAGCTGCCAGACGCCCATGAACAGGCAGAACGGGATCGCCAGCAGCACGAAGACGTTGATCCCCCACCAGCGGGGTGTCGTCAGGAACCGGTACACCCCTCCACGGTACGGAACTCCGTCACCCCTTCCCCGGCCGGGTCCCGCCCGTGGCGGGCAGGTGGCGCGCGGCGAACTCCAGCTCCTGCCGCACCTGCCTGATCCGCTCCTCCACCACCAGCGAGCCGTGCCCCGCGTCGTACCGGTACACCTCGTGCACCGCGCCGCGTGCCGCGAGCCGCTCCACGTAGTTCTCGACCTGCCGGATCGGGCAGCGCGGGTCGTTGACGCCCGCCGCGATGTACACCGGGGCCCGCACCCGGTCGACGTACGTGATCGGGGAGGAGGCGCGGTACCGCTCGGGCACCTCCTCCGGGGAGCCGCCGAACAGGGTCCGGTCCAGCGGGCGCAGCGCCTCCATCTGGTCCCGGTACGCCGTCACGTAGTCCGCGACCGGCACGTCGGCGATGCCCACCGCCCACACGTCCGGCTGCGTCCCCAGCCCCAGCAGCGTCAGGTAGCCGCCCCACGAGCCGCCCGTCAGCACCAGCCGCTCCGGGTCGGCGAGGCCCGACGACACCGCCCACTCGCGGACGGCCGTGACGTCCTCCAGCTCGATCAGCCCCACCCGGTGCCGCAGCGCGTCCGTCCACTCCCGCCCGTACCCGGTGGAGCCCCGGTAGTTCACCCGGACCACCGCGTACCCGTGGTCCACCCACGCGGCGGGCCCGGCCGAGAAGGTGTCGCTGTAGTGCCAGGCCGGGCCGCCGTGCAGGTCGAACACGGTCGGCAGCGGGCCCGTCGCCCCCGCGGGCCGCTGCACCAGCGCGTGGACCCGGCCGCCGGGGCCCTCCACCCACACGTCCTCCACCGGCACCGAGGGCGGCGCCTGCGGGCCGGGCGGGTCGAGGACGACCGCGCCGGTCGTCGACCGCACCGCGGGCGGCACCGCCGCCGACGACCACAGGTATTCCACCGTGCCGTCCGGGCGGGCCGTCGCCCCCGAGACCGAGCCCGCCGGCGTGTCCACCCGCGACAGCCGCCGCGACGCGATGTCGTACCGCCACAGCTCCGTGCGCGCCGCGTGGTCGTGGGCGATCAGGAGGCCCGATCCGTCCGGGTACCACTCGGCGCTCACGTCCCCCGGGAGCCCCAGGTCCAGGTCCGTCTCCCGGCCCGACGCGACGTCCCAGACCATCGGCTCCCACCGGCCGCGCCGCTGGTGCCCCACCAGCAGCCGTTGGTCGCCGTCCACCGGGGCGAAGCCCATCACCGCCAGGCCCAGGTCCTCCGTGCCGCCCTTGGTGTCGTCCAGCTCCGCCACCAGCGCGCCGTCCGGCCGCACCACCCGCAGCGAGGCGTGCATCGCGTCACCGTGCTCGGTGTGCTCGATCACCACGAGCGTCCCGTCGTGCGACAGGCCGCCGACCCCGGCCGACTCGCGGTGCCGGTATATCTCCACCGGCTCCCCGCCCGGCCGGACGACGTGGACGGTGCTGCCCTCCTCCTCCGTGGACCGGCCGACGACCACCGTGCCGTCCCGGCCGAGGGCGAGGCCCGCCGGGTACGACGGGGCCAGCCCGGGCACCGCCGGCTCGTCCGGGCCGCCCGCGAACGGCTGCCGCATCCACACGCCGAACTCGTCGCCGTCCGTGTCCGCGAACCACCAGATCCACTCGCCGTCCGGGGAGAGCGTCCCGTCCGTCGTGCCGTTCGGCCGGTCGGTGACCTGCCGCTGCCCGCCCGTGTCCCGGTCCCAGGCGTACAGCTCGTACGTCCCCGTCGCGTTCGACGAGAACAGCGCCCGGCCCGGCGCGTCCCGCGCCCACTCGGGCAGGGACACCCGGGGCGCGCGGAACCGCCTCTCCCAGTCGGGCGGGGCCGCCCGGCCGCGGTCGGCGGGCCCGGACGGTTCGGCGGCGCGGGCGGGCCCGGCGGGCACGGCGGAGACGGCGGGCACGGGCCCGGTCGCGGATGCGTCGGTCGGCTCAGTCATGCCGCCCATCATCCTCCGCCCCGCCGACATCCCGCCGAGCCTGTGGAAAACCCCGCCCCCGCTCCCGGCCGGATCCGGCCCGCGTACGCTCCCGGCCCGGCCGCATCCGGTCCGCGCCCCTCCCCCGCC
>NZ_CP095474.1:3247279-3253111 GCF_023614315.1 Streptomyces sudanensis
GTCCGCGCCCTTCCCGCGCCCCTCCCGTGCCCGGCCCGGCAGGGCGCCCCGACGTGACGGCGGGGCCACCCCCACCGCCCCCGGACCGGCTTCCCCGAGGACGTTCCGGCCTGCTGCCCGGATGGCCCGGCGGGGCTCGGACGAGCAGGCTGGACACGTTCGGGACCCGAAGTGAGGAGCCGTCCGTGCCCAGTCCGAAACCGGTGCGCCGCCGCGCGGCGCGCGCCGTCACCGCGGGCGCCCTGGCCGCCGCGGCCTGCGCCACCCTGATGACCGGCGGCGCCGGAGCGATCGTCAACGGAACCGACTCCACCGAGCCCTACGCGTTCATGGCGACGATCCCGGAGTCGGCCCCGGAGCACGGGGTGCACGACGGCACCTGCGGCGCGTCGCTGATCGACCCGCGGTGGGTGCTGACGGCGGCCCACTGCGTGCGGGGCGACGGCCTCGAACTGGACGGCGTCGTCCGGATCGGCAGCGCGTACCGCAAGTCCGGGGGGACCGTCCGGGCCATCGAGCGGACCGTCGTCCACCCCGGTTACGCGAACGTCGACGGGAAGGGCGCCAACAAGGACGACATCGCGCTGGTCCGCCTCGACCGCCCGGTCGCCGAGGAACCCGTCCGCATCGCGGAGCGGGCCGGGCGGCCGGGCACTCCGACCCGGATCCTGGGCTTCGGCACCACCGTCGACACCGAACTGAGGTTCGCGGAGCGGATGCAGCAGCTCGACACGCGCAGGGGCGCCGCCGCCGAGTGCGCCCCCGGCTACGCGGACCGCACCCGGCTGTGCACGGTCAGCCGTGTCCCCGGGGCCATGGCGTGCTTCGGGGACTCCGGGGGACCGCAGCTCCGGAAGGACGGGCGCGGGCGGTGGGAGCTCATCGGAGTCGCCTCGGGTCCCGGAGCCCCGGGAGTCGCCTGCTCGGACGGGCCGGGTCTCTACGGCGACGTGCCCGCCTACGCGGCCTGGATCCGCAGGACCCTGGCGCGCGGCGCCTGATCCGCGGCAGCCGCCGAACGGGCCGGCGGGACGCACGGCCTGCCGGAGCGACGGTGCCGCGGCGCCACGCGCCACGCGCCGTGACCCCCACGGGCCTTCGTCCGCGGGGACGCGCCGGGCCCGCGCCGACCACCGGCCGGTCGCGGGCGCGGCCGTTCCGCGGCGCGCATCCGGGAGGGACTTCAGACGGTGGGGGTGCGCGGGGCGGTCGGGTCGAGTGCGTCCAGCGCGCGGAGGTGGTCGGCTGCTTCGAGCCGGCGGGGGTGGTTCAGCCGGCTGAGGTTCGCGTGGGCGGCGGCCAGGGTCTCGCGGGCTTCCTCGACCCTGCCCAGGTGGCGCAGGGTGATGCCGAGGTCGAGGCGGGCCGTCTCGCTCCAAGCGGGCATCCGCGCCTCCTCGAAGCGGGTGACGGCGTGGCGGAGCGGGGCTTCGGCCTCGTTCCAGCGGCGGAGTGCGGCGAGGTCGTTGCCGATGTGCTGCCGGGCCGACGCCAGGTAGAGGCCGAGGAGTTCGTGCGGCTGCCCGGCGAGGCCCTCCCGGCACAGGGCTTCGCTGCGCCGGTGGACGGCGAGGGCGGCGGCGGCCTGGCCGGTCTGGCGCAGTTGCCGGCCGAGGACGTTGAGGGTGGACAGCTCGGCGAAGCGGCTCTGCGTGTCGCTCCGCCCGCTGAGGCAGTCGGCGGCCCGGTGGAGGTGGGCGATGGCCTCCTCGGCGCGCCCGAGCCCGATGAGGGCCGTTGCCCCGTAATAGAGCGCCCAGCCGGCCTGGAGGCGGTCGTCGACGGCGCGTGCCACGTCCAGGGCGGTCCGGGCGGTGGCCAGGGCGGTGGCGTGGTCGTGGAGGCACGCGGCGTGGGCCCAGGCCAGGTAGTTGAGGTGTACGGCCTCGTCGCTCCTGCTGCCCAGGGCGCGGGCGGAGTCGACGCCCCGCTGGAAGACCTCGGCCCACAGCTCCCAGTGCAGGACGCGGTCGGAGAACCAGTGCATCGCCTCGGCGGTGTCGAGCACCTGCCGGTGCCGGCCGGCTTCCTGGGCCCGGTGGAGGGCGGTGAGCCACTGGGCCCGTTCGGACTCCAGCCAGGCGTGGGCCTGCTCCCGGTCCGCGGGCGCGGTGGCCGGATCGGGGTCGGGGTCGCCGACGGAGCCGTCGGGATGGTGGTCGGGACTGAAGAGCCGCGCCGCGGCGGCGGCGCGGCGCAGCATCCAGGTGTCGGTGCGGGTGCGGGCGGCGGCGAGGTCGGCCGGCGTGTCCTCCTCGGCGGCCTGTTCGGTGGCGAACAGGCGGAGGAGGTCGTGGAAGCGGTAGCGGTCGGAGGTGGGGTGGGGTTGGAGGAGGCCCGCGTCGGTGAGGTCCTGTGCGCAGCGGACGGCCCGGCGCGGGGGCAGGTCGGCCAGGAGGGCGGCGGTCTCGGGGCTGAAGTCGGGTCCCGAGGCGAGGGCGGCGCGGCGGAAGACGGTACGGGTGTGCTCGCCCAACTGCCGGTAGGACAGGGCGAAGGCGGCCCTGACCTGGAGGGATCCGGCCCGCAGGGCATCGAGGCGGTCCTCCTGGGCGGCTAGCTGGGCCGTGAGTTTGGCGATGCTCTCGCCCGGCCGGGAGGCGAGGCGCTGTGCGGCGATGCGGACGGCCAGGGGCAGGTGCCCGCACAGGTCCGCGAGGTCGCGGGCGGCCTGCGCCTCGCACCGGACACGCTCGGGGCCGATGATCCGGGTCAGCAGTTCGACGGCCTCTTCGCGGCGCAGCAGCGCGAGTTCGACGCGGTGGACGGCTTCGAGGCCGGCCAGGGCGTAGCGGCTGGTGACCAGGGTCAGCGAGGGGCCGCGGCCGGGCAGCAGGGGACGGACCTGGTCCTCGTCGGCGGCGTTGTCGAGGACGAGCAGCACCCGCCGCTCGCGCAGGACCGAGCGCAGCAGGCCGGCACGGTCCTCGGTGCCGGCGGGCAGGTCGTTCTCGGGGGTCCCGGAGGCGCGCAGCAGCCGGGCGAGCGCGTCGCGGGGGTCGACGGGGCGGGGGTCCATGCCGCGGAGGTCGAGGGCGAACTGCCCGTCGGGGAAGTGCGGGGCGAGCGTGTGGGCGGCGTGCACGGCGAAGCTGGTCTTGCCCAGGCCCGGCTGCCCGCAGACCACCGCGACCGGAGGACGGGCCGGATCGAGGTCCTCCACCAGGGCGCGGAGCCGGTCGAGGGCCGGACCGCGCGCGGTGAAGTCGCTCAGGTCGCGGGGCAGGGCGAGCGGATGGTGCGCCGCCGTCCGGGCGGACCGCGCCTCCGGGTCGGCGGCGCCGGAAGCGCCGTCCGGTCCGGAGGCCGGGCGGGGGGCGGCCTTCACGCCGGCCGGACGGGGGCGGCCCAGGCTCGCGAGGCGTTCCAACTCCCGTGCGGCCGCGGGGTCCAGGCCCAGGGCGGCGGCCAGGGCCCGCACGGTCCGGCGCTGCGGGCCGCGGGAACGGCCCCGCTCCAGGTCCGACAGCCCGCGCACACTGATCCCCGCGGTCTGCGCCAGCTCCTCCTGACTCAGCTCCGCGCCCGTGCGTAACGCGCGCAGATGCGCGCCGAAGGCCCCGCCGGCCGGTGTCCCCGTGCCCATCTGTGTGCCTCCCCTGATCGACATGGTTCCGACAGGAGTGGCGAAACCATCCGGCAGAAGTATGCCCGGCTCTGTTTCTGCCGGTGGAAATGCCTGTTCCGCCTTCGTTTCATCGAGTTGGCTTGAGGTACGGGCGAGGGACCGCAGCCACTGGGGTCCCGCAACCGTCACCTTCCTCTTCACGGAGCTCCCGCATCAGCGAGTGGGCCCGCGCCGACCACCTCAGGGAAGCCACTGATGAATCCGATCCCCGTCCTGCGCCGCGCGGGTAGACGCCTGGGCAGCCTGTTCCTGGCCCTCCTCGCCGTCTGCGGTCTGGTGACCGCCGGTAGCGCGCCGGCCCACGCGGAGACCTCCCAGCGGTACACCGTCATCGACTGGCACATGGAAGGCTTCGACGACACCGGTTACGGCGGCAGCGAAGGCGCGGACCGCGCGAACCGGTACCGGCAGATGGTCGCGCGACTCCGCGCCGCCTCGGGCCACGAGATGGCCGGCGCCAACACCCCGGCCATGCTCGACACACCGGTCCGGACGGACACGAACCGCGTCATCGAGGTCCGCGTCTGGACCAACGAGTACGGCGGCCCCAGCGAGTGCCACGTGAAGTTGTACTTCAGCGTGGACAACCTGTACCTCCTCGGCTTCACCGCCCGCGGCACGCACTGGCAGTTCGCGGACACCACGCTCCCGTTGGCGCGCGAGATCCAGAACTTCTACGGCATGGCGAATCCGCCGCTCTTCACGAGTCTCGGCTACCGGGGGGACTACAACAGCCTGGACAGCAACGGGGTCCGCGGCAACTTCGGCTACCAGGCGCAGACCATGCAACACAGCATGCTCGACCTGAGCTACATCATCCCGGCGAGGCGCGACAGCTACCGCGGCACCCTGGCCTACTTCATCGGCGCCACCGCCGAAGCCGCGCGCTTCGGCTGGATCGAAAACCGCATCGCCGCCGCCATCGACCTGGGATACGACCCGAGCGACCCGAACCGCCCGGCCCACCTCGGCAACTTCGGTGCCAGCCTGCAGACTCAGTGGTCGGCCCTGTCCCGCGTCGCCCACCAGACCGTGAACGGCGGAGACGCCGCTCCCGTGACGGTCGACGGACGCACGTACACCAGCATCACGCAGATCCGCTTCGGGAACAACGCCGTCCCGAGGATCGCCCCCTTCCTCGGGCTCTACCGCAGCGGACGCTGACCGCGGCGCCCGGAACGGACCGCCGTGAACCTGTCGCGGCGGATCCGAGGGACCCCGCTCCCCGACCCGCCCCGGCTCACGGAGCCGGGGCGGGTCGGGGGGTCGAGGGTCCGCCGGCGTCTCGGCTCGGCGTGTGACCTCGTAGGTCACTCGGCCTGCTGGGATCCTCGGGAACCGGCGGCATGTGACGCGGCCGTTCCTCACGCTTCGAGATGTCGGGTAACGAAGCACGAGGGAACGGCCGCTGCGTACGAGTCTCCCCGCCGAGGCACCCACAGGCGGGGCATCGGGCACCGTCGAACGCGTCGAGTCGATCGAGGAACACCAAGCCCAGCGATGTTGAACGCCAAGCTCAGGCAGCGGCGGGGAGGGGGCGGCCGGGGTGCCGGCAGTCGCGGCAGCGTCCGGGCCCGGCGGCGCGGAAGGCGCGTTCGCAGCCGTCGCAGGTCTGGAGCGGCGGTACCACCGGACGCCCGGTCGGCGGCGGCGCGGGCAGCGGCGTCTCCCGGAGGCGGAAGGCGAGGATGTGCGCCGGACGGGCCCGGAAGCGGTCGGGGAGCCGCAGGGTCAGCAACTCGGTGATTTCGCGCGGCCCGACACCGGCCGTCAGCCACCTGGCGACGGCCGGTGCCAGGTGGGCGGCCTCCCGCGCGGACAGGACGAGGCGCGGATCGACCCGGCGCAGGGCGGCCAGCACGGCGACCGCCTCCGGGTCGGCTCCGGCGGGCGCCTCCGGGTCGGTACCGGCGATCCCCTCCGGGTCGGTACCGGCGGGCGAGGGCGCCGGGGCCTCCGTCTCCTCGGGACCGGGAGCAGGGGGCACCGCCTCCCGCGGGGGCACCGCCTCCCGCGGGGACGTCGCCTCCCGTGGGGGCGCGGCGGGAGCTGTCGCCAACGTGGCCCCTGCGGCCCTTGAGGCTTCCGTGGCCTGTGCGGCCTTTGTGTTCGGTACGGCCTGTGTGCCCTGTACGGCCCCCGGGGCTTCCGTGGCGCCCGGCCGTTGCTGGGGCTGTTGTTGGGGTTGGGGCTATCTCCGAGCC
>NZ_CP095474.1:3253128-3265484 GCF_023614315.1 Streptomyces sudanensis
CGGTTTGGGTGGCTCGGGCGGGCCGTCCGGACCGTCGCCGCCGCCGGGTACGTCGTAGAAGAACGTCCGGGTACGGACCCGCCCGGCGGGCGTGCGCTCGCGGCGGCGCTCCAGGTATCCGGCCGCTTCGAGCTCCCTGAGCGCCCGCGAGATGAGGATCTCGCCCTCGCTGAAGTGCTCGCACAGGGCGGTGATGCTCACGGGGGAGCCGTCGGGCAGGGACGAGATGTACGCCGCGACGCCGACCGTGACCGCGCTGCCGCGCCGCTGGGCGAGGGCGTTGGAGATCACGGTGAAGTCGGCGGTCAACCGGGTGCGTACGTGGATCACACCGGAGGCCGGAGCTCCGGCGTCGGCGCGCAGGCGCGCGTTAGACTGCGGGTCAGCCATCGGGAAGCTGCTCTTCCTGATCGGTCAGGCCCTCGGTCGGGATGCCAGTCCCGGCCGGGGGCCGTCGTCTGTCTGGGGTTGTCGCGGCGAACGTAACCGCCCACGTCCCACACCTGCAAACCGGTCACCCGGACGGGTGATGCGGCCCTCTCCGGCGAGGAGGGTGGGTGGGTGGGTCGTTCTTTACCCCGGTTCTTTGAAGGATCCGGCGGCCGACCGGGCCCTTGCGGACAAGGGCCCGGCGAGTCCGTGACGTGGGCGGCGACCGGAGTGCGGTCACTTCAGGGGCGGCGGTGTCCGGACTTCAGGCCGTCGGTGAAGGTGGTCCAGGCGGCGGTGGTGAAGCGCAGGGCCGGGCCGTGCGGGGTCTTGCTGTCGCGGACGGGGACGACGGTCCGGAACCCGTCGGCCACTTCCACGCAGTCGCCACCCGCCTGATTGCTGTAACTGCTCTTGCGCCAGGCGATGTCGTTCGAACCAGAAAGCGTCGTTCGCTCCATGGTGGTTGTCCTCCTTCATGGATCGGATGGCGTCGATCGACATGAACAGGGGCCGGGCTCGTGCCCGCAGCGGACGACGAGCCGCTTCGCAGCGATGGCGTCGACCGGTACCTCGATGAGCGGGAAGGGCGGACAGGTGGTTCTTTCCCTGTCTCTACCCCGGTTCTTCGAAGAGGACGGCGGCCGACCGGGCCCTTGCGGACAAGGGCCCGGCGGGTTCGTGTCGGGGACGGCGGCCGAAGCGGTTGCCTCAGATGCGGTCGTGTCCGGACTTCAGACCGTCTATGAAGGTGGTCCAAGCGGTGGTGGCGAAGCAGAGTGCCGGGCTGTGCGGGGTCTTGCTGTCGCGGACGGGGACGACGGTCCGGAACCCGTCGGCCACCTCCACACAGTCGCCACCCTCCTGATTGCTGTAGCTGCTCTTGCGCCAGGTGGTGCCGTTCGGGTCGGGACGGGGAGTGCGGTTCACAGGTGTTGTCCTCCCTCGCGGATCGGGCGGTCGCTTCAGGGGTGGCGGTGCTCGGACTTCAGTCCGTCTATGAAGGTGGTCCAGGCGGTGGTGGCGAAGCAGAGTGCCGGGTTGTGTGGGGTCTTGCTGTCACGTACGGGGACGACGGTCTGGAATCCGTCGGCCACTTCCACGCAGTTGCCACCCTCCTGATTGCTGTAACTGCTCTTGTGCCAGGCGGCGCCGTTCAGATCGGGACGGGACGTTCCGTTCATGCGTGTAGCCCTCCATCGCGGATCGGATCGTGTCGAATGACATGAGTGGGGGCAGGGCTTGCGCCCGCAGCCGATCGTAAGTCAGCACAAAGCGCTTGACTTGGTCTGGATCCTCGATGAGTTGGCCGTAGTGTGCACCTTCTGTGTAAGCCACTTCCGAACCATCCGGCAAGGTGAGCACGGTGAGCGAACCGCCCATGGCATCGTGCTCCCCTTGGTCGAACGGCAACACCTGGATGGCGATATCCGGTTCCTCCGTAATCCTGAGCAATCGTGTGAGTTGTTCACGCATTACCATCTGACCGCCGACGGGGCGCCTGAGTACCGCCTCGTCGAGGATCACCCACAGCTCGGGTCGGCTGGGCGTACCGAGACGTTCCTGTCGCCCCATGCGAAGAGCGACCCGCTCCTCCAGTTGCTCCGTACTGCCGAGAGTCCGACCGATTCGTAGAACCGCCCGCGCGTAGTCCTCCGTCTGCAACAACCCCGGCATGACATGCGCTGCGTATTCGCGGATGACCACCGCCCTTTCCGAGTACTCCATGAACCTGCGCGACCAGTCCGGGAACGCCTCCCGGTACACGTACGGCCACAACTCGACCAGCAGGTCGTCCGCACCGAGGGCCGCGTCCAGCGCACGGGCCAGCTCCAGCGTCGGCTTCGCCCCGGACGCCCGCTCGATCTGCGTGATCCGCGTGCTCACCACGTGCGTTTTCGCGCCCAGCTCGGCCTGGGTCAGTCCGGCCGCCGTGCGGAGCCGGCGCACCCGCGCGCCGAACAGCGCCGCCATCGACGCACCGGGGTCGATTTCGTTGGCCAAAGCGTCACTTCCGTTCCTTACGGGCTGAGGAGTAAGGCCGCACCACCTGTCGGGCCCGGGGCGATCGGACGACCCTTGGGTACGGAACGTGACGCCTCGCGCACGCCGCCGGACACCCCGGTTCGACAGACCCGGCAGGTCCCGAAAGACCCCGGCAGCCCCTGACAGCCCCTGCCAGCCTCGACAGCCCCCGATGGACAAGGACGGACGAGCCGTGCCGACAGGAACAACCACCCCGGGTGACGAGCCCCTGAGGAGCACCGCGCCCCTCACCGTCGAGAACGCCCCGATCGACGGTCGGACACGCGAACTACCGGTTCTGGCAGAGCGGTTCGCCTCCTCGCCGCGGGGCGCGCGGCTGGCCCGGCGCGCCGCGGTCCGGCGCATGGACGAGTGGGGGCACCCTCCGTCGTCGGACGGGTCGTGCGCGGTCGCCCTCGTCGTCGGCGAACTCGCGGCGAACGCCGTGCGGCACGGCCGGGTGCCCGGCCGGGACTTCGGTCTCCGGCTCGCCCTCGACACGGTCGCGGGGCTGGTGCGGATCGAGGTCGCGGACGCCGCCTCCGCGAAGCGGCCCCCTACGGTCCCGCCCCCGTCGTGCCCCGGGGGCGAGTCGGGCCGGGGGCTGCTCCTGGTGGACTTCCTGGCCGCGCGCTGGGGGTGGGAGCCGCGTCGGCCCGCGGGGAAGACGGTGTGGGCGGAGGTGTCCCTTGTGGCGGAGGGCGGTTCGTAGGGCCGAAGGCCACCCGTAAGGGGTCGGGTGTCGCAGCCTGCGGGAAGGGCGGTACGGGCCACCCGGCCCGGTACGCCGACGCGCCGGAACCCGTAGGGGCCGTGGCCCCGCGCCCTGCCGGGAGGTCCCCGGCCCGACGGGGCGCGGCCCGTACCCCGGCTGTCCGCAGCACGTCCCCACCGGCCCCGGCGCGGAGACACCGTCACGCGGCCGGGCACCCGCCGGCCTGCGACACCCGGAGCCCCCGGCCGTGCGGCTCCGGCCCCCGACGACCGCCGCTCACGACCGTGTGGCGGTCCCGCACTCCGCGTCGCCGGCCTCCCGCATGCGCGTCTCCATCGACGTACTCCGGTCGTACGGGTCGACCCGGGGGCCGCCCTCCGGGTCCGGGGTCGTGCGCTCCGCGCCGAACTCGGGGGTGAGGTAGCCGGTGGAGGTGCCGCAACCGCCGTTGGTGGTGTCCACCTTGTAGGAGACGAGGGAGAACGTCCCCGGCTCGACGTGGACCTTCGCCGGGTCGTCCCAGCTCGCCACGACCTCGCGGCGCACGATGGTCCGCACGACCTCGTCGCTCCCCGGCGCGGTGCTCACGACCGGGTACACGTACGTGATGTCGGCGGTCACCTCGACCGCGCCGCGCTCGCCCTCCCGGTACGTGATCCGCCCCCGCGTCTTGACCACGTCCCCGACGAGCCGGACCTTCGTCCCGTCGAACCGGCTGAACAGCATCAGGGGATCGTCCTCCCGGCTGGGCGCGCGGAACGCGGTCGCCAGGTAGTCCCGTACGTCCTGCTGGTGGGGGTTGAGCAGGGCGATCGCCCTGCTCGGCCGCTCCCCGCGCAGTACACCGGAGTCCAGGTTGGACGCGGCGAGGAAGTCCCGGGTCCTCCCGAGTGCCTGCGCGACCTGCTCCCGGCTCATCCACCCGGTGGCCCGTGCCTCGGGCATGCCGATCCCGGCCGTCCCGTCACCCCACCGCTCCGCGGGCGACCCCCGGAACGGCTGCTCCAGGGTCGGCTTCCGGGCCGCCGCCTCCGCCGGTGGCGGCTGGTCCGGACGTTCCGATTCCGCGGCCAGTGGCGTACTCCCGCCGCCCCCGCCCCCGAACCATCCGGTCACCCACCCCGGAGCCAGCGCCACGACCAGCAGGGCGGCCGAGACCAGCAGCCCGATCACGTACCAGCCCCGGCTCCCGCGCCGCCGCCGGTTCGGCCGGTGGCTCCGCCACGGCTCCGGCGGGCCGGTCTCCTCCCGTAACCGCCGCGCCACCATCCGGGCCCGCGCCGACGGCTCCTCGGGCGCATCCCCGGTCCCCGCCGCGGCCTCCCGGAGGAAGCGCTCCCACTCCTCGTCCGGTATGGACTGCTCGCCCTCGCCCACGACGGCCCCCGCCCTTCTCCCGTACCCGGCCCCTCCCCAGGGCCGGTCCCCTTCCCCGCATCCTCACACAGCCCGGCCGGGCCATGCAGGGCTCGCCTTTGCTCGATGTTCCGGCCGCCGTTGAAGGGGCTACCCCGATCTCCACAGGCGGCTCTACTGAATGTCCCCCTGGATGTTCCGGGCGTCGGCCTGGATTTCTCCCCGGGTGGCCCCCTCGGTCAGCGAGGACTGCTGTCCGCTTTCCAGCGCGGTTTTCTCCTGCAGGCTCCGCATTTTCTCCAGCAGTTCCTCAAGTCGGGCGACTGGCTGCGTGGCCAGGTAGGCGGAGAGGTCGCCACCTCCGATGAACTGCGGGACAGGCGCCTTGGTGAGCTCCCTGAGCATTTCCAGCACCATGACGTTCTCCGGCCCCAGTACCTCGATGCGGTTTTTGAGTTCCAGCGCCACGCGGCGGCTCTCGGCCCGCACCTTCACCACGTCGATGGCGTCCTCGCGCTCCGCGTTGGCCAGTTCCAGGTCGAGCAGTTCGCTGCGCATCTGCTCGTGAGCGGGCCTCTTCAGGACTTCATTGAGTTTCGGATCCTCAGCCATGAACTCGCCGAGTGTGGTGTTCTGCGCCTCCACGCCCCATGCCTGCAACGCGTTACGCACCTGTGAGGCCAGGTCGGTCCGGGTCTCGGCGTACGCTTCCAGAAATTCCTTGACGGTGGCTGCGGCAGCGATTTCGTTGAAGTACGAGACGACGATGGCGCCCAGTACGCGTTCCACGAATCGCTGGACAGGCAGCGGGTTCCAGTCGAGGCCACCGATGCCCGTCGTCTGACTGCCACCGTTCTTGCTGACGAGTAGGGGAGCGGACTCCGGAGGGATCCGCAGGGTCTGACTCATGTCCACGAACAGCCGGTGGCCCTGGACGGTGACCGCGATCCGCCCCAGGTGTGCGTCGTAGTTCAAGCGCTCCGCGGGGCTCTTGTCGTTCCACTCAAGGATGAGAACGCGTGTCGGAATCAGCACCACACGAACGAAGTAGGGGTTGAGCGCGCATACCGTGCCCTCGCGCAGGGTCTCCTCCTGGACGCCCCGCTGCCCGCCGTTCTGCAAGAAGACCCAGGGCAGCCGAAATCCCTGATGGCCGGGAACGCGCGGCGCCGGCCGGTCGGGCGACTCCGGTTCCGCGCCGTCGAGTGTGATCACCACTCCGGTGTAACCGGGTGGAATGGAGATCTCCTTGAGGTGGTGGGGGCCCAGCTCCCCCTTCCGCCCTCCGACGTTCCAGCTGGTGGCGACGTCGAACACCGCCGGATTGATATTGTAATAGGCCCCTCCTTGGAGGATGGCCAACTGCACGCCCTGCTGGCCGCCGCCGGCGAGAAAAGAGATACCGTCCTGGAAGTTGTCGCATTCGACATGCGGACCGAAGAGGCGGTCGGGTGGCCGGATTCCGCCCGCTCTCGCGTTCACCAGGCCGATCGTGCCCTGGGGGATGTACACGCGATGGACTTGTTCGACTTCGAAGAGCTCGGTGTTGATGCAGTAGGTCTGGCCGTTGGCGAGCGTGTCCACCTGCCTGCCCTGCTCGCCTCCGTTCAGCAGGAAGGCCTCGCCGTCCTGGAAGTTGTCACACTCCACGCGCGCGGCCAGGGAGCGGCCCGCCGGCCGCACCTTTCCCTCCTTGGCCGTGACCAGCCCGATGTTGTTCTCTTCCACTCGTACTCGGGGCACGTACTTGACGTGGTAGAGCAGGGGGAACAGCCAGCAGCGCTGACCTGGGCGCAGCGTACGGGCCAGCACTCCCCGTGTGTTGTGCGGCGTGACGTTGGGAAATTTCGGATGACTGCTGCCGTGAGCCCGATACACGATGCCGACATGGTCGGCGGGGACGGTACGGAAACCCTTCAAGGCGACGAGCACGGCAAGCGCGAAGACGATGACGAGAGAAATCGACAGGAGTCCCACTCGGAATGCCACCTCAAAGATTAGGGGGACCAGTACTCCCAGTAAAACGAGCTCCATCAGGGGGCTATTCCGCCGGTTCTTTCCTTGCTTTCCGCGTTCACGCTCCTTGCGTGCGATGCGGCCGACGAGCATGACGGCGCCGAACAGGAGGACGAGCATCCAGATGAGAGGAGAAGCAAGAATTTCGGCAGTAATGGCGCCGATCAGGAAAATGGCCAGGTTCATTCGCCGGCCACCCTCTTTCCGGCATGCAGATGGACAGCCAGGACCGTAGCGGCCCACTGGTCGTACCAGTCGAGGAAGAGTTCGTTCTGCGGATTGCGCAGGCTGGGGTAGAACCCGTTGCGGGGACCGGGCCCCGCCAGGTTCGTGAACTCGCGGTAGCTCTGCGGCACGGCGCCGTCGGCGGAGCCCCGCCATCCGCAGGCCACCGAGAGCGCGAGGAAATCCGAGTGCCGTGCACGGCGCACCGAGGAAAGCTCTGCCTGCGCGCGGAAACCCTGCCTCCCGTGCGTATGGTCTGCCCATATCGCGTCGATGCCCGCCAGTACTGAGGCGGGGATTCCGTGTACATGCCGGGCACCCGCCCAGCCTTCGTCCAACCGGTTCGCCGCCTCCAGGACGACGGCGGTGGTATGGATATCCGCGTGCGCCAACTCCCCCTCGGCCAGGTAGGAGTCCAGACGTTCGAGGGAGACATCAGGTGGCACCCGCACCGTCCCCACCGTCGGTCGGGTGAGCGGCGCCGGGAGCACCGGGGACGGCGCGGCCGGCCGACCGGCCCTCCGTGTGGCGTCGAGCTCCCGTAGGAGGTCGATTTCAGCCGGGTTCAGCAGTCGGCCGTCCCGTGCGTCGACATACCAGGTGTGTGCCAGGTGGTAATTGCGTTTCCCTTCCAGCAGGATCGGGAAGAAGGGGCGCTGGTGCAGCGTTGCCTCAAGAATCATGCGGGTGATGTCGTCGGAATCCTGGGAGTGGGGTGACATCAGCACGATGACGGCTGTGGCAAAAGCAAGCTGCTGCCGAATGGTCCAGAATTGGGAATCCCCCGGCCTCAGGTCCGCGGCTGACCAGACGGACAGCCCGGCCGTTCTCAACTGGCCCGCCAGTTCCAGGCCGTACGCTGCGTCGGCCGGTGCGTAGCAGATCACAAAAGCGCACTGGTCCGGCTCGGTGATGACGCGGGCCGGTGACGGAAGTGCCGACGCGAGGTTCTCCTCACGCAACTGCGTGTCCGAGCTTTTCGCAGTCCCTCCCGCAGTGTCGCCGAGAATCACTGTGCACAGTTCTTCGATTTTTTCCTCGTACTCTTGCTCTCCCACATTCCTGAAGTCGCGCCAGACCCGGTTGGCGGCAAAGGGGGGAAGGGTGGCCTCGTCGATCAGCAGGGGAATGAACCGCAGATTACGCGTTGCTCCGGCCGTGGCCAGGGCTGCGTACTCCTCGAGAGCCTTCGGCGATGCCGCCGAAGCTTGGCTGAATACCGCGATGGCGCATGCCGCGTCGCTGATCGCCGCATCGACTCGATGCACGATCACATCCCCGGGGAGCACGTCCCACACGTCGAAGAAGACCCTCAGGCCGCGCTGGGAGAGGTTGCTCGCCAGCCTTCTCACCCAGGTGTCGTCCTCGGGAGCGTAGGACACGAAGACATCGATCAAGCGGCATCACTCCCCGACCGTACGGCGCGTACCAGGGTGGCGAGGCCCTCGTCGAACCGCCTCCCGCCCGAGGCCCGCAGATCTACCGGTCTTCGGATGCGGGCGAAAGGCGGCAGGTCCACGTCTTCCATCAGTACGGGGATGAACCGCCGTCCGCCCGAGTGCACACGCTGGAGCAGGGCCGCGTACTCGTCGCGGATCGCGGCGTCGTTCATGGTCGCGCTGCTGAAGATCAGGAGGCCGTTGGCCGAGGCGCGCAGAGCCTCTTCTTTTTCCAGGCTTTCCACGAGGCCGGGGCCGATCCATTCGGCCAGGAAAACGCGCAGCCCTTCGGCCCGTAACCGGGAGGCCAACGCTTCTGCCGATTCGCTGTCCGCTTCCGCGTAAGAGATAAATACGTCATAAGCTTCGCCCGGTTCCGCGGCGAGCGAGGTGGGCGCGGGAGGCCGTCTGCGGCGCAGTCGGTCGCGGACCTCGATGCCGGTCGAGACGAGCGCGGCTCCCGCAGCGACGGCACCCAGGCCGAGCTCCCACCATTCCAGCCCCATGCCGGAGAGATTACCCAGATTGAATTGGTGTTGTCAGGGGAGTCGGTCAAGTTGTCAAGATCAAGTCTGGTGGCCGGCGGGCAGCTCTTGATCGCGCATGGCTGATATCAACCTTTTGTTTGATCGTTCGTATGGGGTATGCCGGGTCGCGATGGAAAAGGCTGAGGTCCACTTGAGGGAACCTCGGGCTTTCGTCCGGTGGCGGACCCCCGACGAGTGTGGCGACAGGTGGAGGCCAATCAGCCAGACTTTATGTCACTGAGCGGATTCGAACAGCTCCAGGTGGAGGTGAACGGGAAGTTTCTTCGGTGCCGACTGCAGGAGCGGGAACGGGCAGCGCCTCGGGCCGTCGGCTGATACTCGGCTGTCGGCCAACAGCCAGCTTGGGCCGAGTCCGAAGCCCGATGAGCGCGGGGGTCGAAGATCATGAGTTTCCCGGTGCTCCGCAGCCTCGAAAAACCCGTGCCTGTCGACGCGTCACCCTCGTTTCCGACCTGTTCGGCCTTCGGCCGGAAGCCCCTGGCGGCGAGCCCCCGGGCCCGCTGCGACCCTTCGTCCCGCTCCCGTCACACGTGACCTACGTGGAGTACGGCCTTCCTTGGTGTCGGCACTCGCGCTTGCCCCTCCCCTCGGCTGCCCGGCACCCGCGCCGTCTACGCCGTCTACAGGGAGAACAGGTCGTCCTGGACGAAGTCGACGACGTTCCGCTGGGGGGAGAAGAGGCTCAGGAGCATGAACGTGTGGGGACGCGCCGCGATGTTGCCGACGAAGCAGTGGACCGCCCGGTCGGGGGTGACCATGCGGTCGAACCAGCGCTCGCGCAGTTTGTCCAGGACGGCCTGTTCACCGTAGGTACGCCGGTACTTCCGGTAGGACTCACCGGCCTCCCAGTCCTTCAGCCCCATGTCGTGCCCTGTGCAGGCGCCGTCCGCGCAGCGGAAGCGGTAGCGGAACTCGAACGGTATCCACTCCAAGCGCCGCAGCTCCTGGTCGAACAGGTCCAGTTGGTCCGCGAGGGCGGCCTTCGCGGGGGGCCATGGCTCCGCCTTCGCCAGCCGGAAGTCGGTGATCTCCGCCGGCCGGAAGACACCGAGCGAAGCCCCTTTGGTCTCCTGGTCGCGTTTGATGGCGCAGAGCGATGGCGCGACGAGCGGCTCGACGTACGCGTACCGCCGCTTCCCCCCGTCGGACGACGGGACATGCCCGACGACTTCCAGTGTGTCGAGGTCGGGCCGCAGGCTCTCGGGGCGCCTGTCCCCGTGGTGGGGGCGCACGTCGACCTCGACGATCGAGTACTTCTTGAACTGCGCGCCCTGCTTCAGCAGCCGGAACGGGACCGGGAAGAGCCGCACATGACGCGGGCTCCCCAGGTCCAGCCGGATCCCGGCCACGCAGCTCGTCTCCCGGTACTTCGACGACAGTTCCGGATACGTCTTGACGGTGATCATGATCCTGGCGCGCTGCCGGTCGTCGGCCATGCCGTCCCCCTCCACCGGACTCCACCGAGTCACCCCGGTTCAGAGGGGAAGGGAGCGGCAGCCGCCGGTCAAGACCGACGGCACGGGGAGCCGCCGGGATCAGGCCAGCGGCCGCACGTCCACCGCGGCCCGTTCGCGGACCGTGTCCAGGACGACCTTGCGGTGGCAGCGCTCCTCGTCCTTCTCGAAGCACAGCACGGCGACGCGGGACCGTGCGGCGTGCTCGGCCAGGCGATCGAGGTCGGACTGCGCTTCATCCGAGCGCAGCACGCCGCGGAACCGGGCGCGCCCCACGCCGACCCGGCCGTCCCAGAAGGGGGCCCGGTTCTCCTTCGGGTTTCCCAGCGCACGCAGGTGGGTGTACTCGATGCCGGCCTCGGCGAGCGCCTGCCCCAGACGCTTCTTGCTGAAGCCCGGCTTGCGGCTGATCGGCGTGAGCCGGACGTCGGCAACCACCTGGATGTCGCAGTCCAGGAGGGAGGAGACGAACGAGTCGATGTCGCGCCCCTCGTACCCCGCGGACCAGAGCCCGGGCGTCGGCTTCGCCTGTCGGAAGAGTTCCTCCAGCGATACGTCCAGGGCTTCCGCGACGTCGCCGACCGTGAAGAAACTCGGCTGGATCGCTCCCCCGCTCTCCAGGCGCCTCAGGGTGCTCGGGCCGACTCCCGCCTCCCTGGCGAGACGCTCCACCGACCATCCGCGCTCCTCGCGCAGGGACCGGATCCGCCGTGCGAGCGCTCCGGCCCGTGAGGCGTGGTCGAAGCTGTTCTCGGAGGGGCGAGCGGCCATGGGCGGTGATCCTAACGGGCGGTGGACCGTGCCGTCCGGCCCCCCGGGGAACGGGGAGCGTTTCCGGCCGGTGGGCGGTGACCGTTCACGAACACCGGGAGGGCCGGACGCCGCGGCCACACCCCGGTCTTCCCGGGGCGCGCCCGGGAGGCCCCGGCCAAGACCGGCTTCCGGATTTCTCCCAAGCGGTCTCCCAAAACCACTCAGGGGCCCGACCCGCTCTCGCGGATCAGGCCCCTGACCTGGTGTTTCTCTGTCGGGGTGGCGGGATTTGAACCCACGACCTCTTCGTCCCGAACGAAGCGCGCTGCCAAGCTGCGCTACACCCCGATGTCGCCGCTGTTGCCCTGGCGACGACGTTTACTCTAGCCCACCCGCGGCCGGAGACGAAATCCGGTTTTCCGGGGGTCTCAGGCGCGGGGGGTCAGGGTGAGGAGGGTGGCCTCCGGGGGGCAGGCGAAGCGGACCGGGGTGTAGCGGTTGGTGCCGCAGCCCGCGGAGACGTGCAGGTACGCGGTGTGGCCGCCCGCGCGGTGGGTGGAGAGGCCCCTGGCGCGGTCGGTGTCCAGGTCGCAGTTGGTGACCAGGGCGCCGTAGAAGGGGACGCACAGCTGGCCGCCGTGGGTGTGGCCGGCGAGGACCAGCGGGTAGCCGTCGGCGGTGAAGGCGTCCAGGGAGCGCAGGTACGGGGCGTGGACGACGCCCACCGAGAGGTCGGCGTCCGCTTCCGGGCCGCCCGCGACCTTCTCGTACCGGTCCCGCTTGATGTGCGGGTCGTCGAGGCCCGTGAACGCCAGCTCCAGGCCCTCCAGCTTGAGGCGGCCGCGCGCGTTGGTGAGGTCCAGCCAGCCCGCCGCGTCGAAGGCGTCGCGCATCTCCTCCCACGGGTTGTGGACGACGCCGACGGCCGGCGGGTTGCCGTTGAGGCCGTGGCGGCCCTGGAGCTTCTCGAACAGGTAGCGGGCCGGGTTGCGGAGCTTGGGGCCGTAGTAGTCGTTGGAGCCGAAGACGTACACGCCGGGGAAGTCGAGCAGCGGACCCAGCGCGTCCAGCAGCTCCGGCACGCCCTCCGGGTCGGAGAGGTTGTCGCCGGTGTTCACGACGAGGTCGGGGCGCAGGCCCGCCAGCGACTGCAGCCAGCGCTGCTTCTTGCGCTGCCCGCTCACCATGTGGATGTCGGAGACCTGGAGCACCCGCAGGGGGCGCGTGCCGCGCGGCAGGACCGGGACGGCCACCCGGCGGAGCCGGAACGAGCGGGCCTCGAAACCGGCGGCGTAGGCCAGGCCGGCCGCGCCCAGTGCAGTGATGCCGAGGGGTACTCCGTATCGCGCGCGCATGGGTCCATGGTCGCAGACCNNGGGGGGGGNGCGACGCCNNA
>NZ_CP095474.1:3265530-3318942 GCF_023614315.1 Streptomyces sudanensis
CATGGACCCATGCGCGCGCGATACGGAGTACCCCTCGGGCGGGCGCGGTGGACCACCTGTCATGCTGGTCCGCATGACCACGCTCAAGTCCACGTTGCAGGAAGACCTCACGGAGGCGATCAGGGCGCGCGACGAGCTCCGCTCCTCCACGCTTCGGCTGACCCTCACCGCGATCACGAAGGAGGAGGTGGCGGGCGAGCAGTCCCGCGAGCTCTCCGACGACGAGGTGCTCAAGGTGATCGCCCGGGAGGCGAAGAAGCGCCGTGAGGCGGCCGAGGCGTTCGACCGGGGCGGTCGCGCCGAGCAGGCGGAGCGGGAGCGGGCCGAGGGGGAGGTCCTCGACGCGTACCTGCCGAAGCAGCTGTCGGACGACGAGCTCCACGCGGTCGTGGCGCGGGCCGTCGAGGAGGCGAAGGCGGGCGGGGCCGAGGGGCTGCGTGCGATGGGCGCCGTGATGAAGATCGTGAATCCGCAGGTGGCCGGGCGTGCCGAGGGCGGTCGCGTCGCCGCCGTCGTCAAGCGGCTCCTGGCGGGTTAGCGGCGGGGGATCATCCCGAACGCGCGAGAGGGCGCCCCCGGGTGGGGGCGCCCTCTCGTGCTACCGGCCTACCGGCCTACCGGCCTACCGGCCTACCGGCCTACCGGCCTACCGGCCTACCGGCCTACCGGCCTACCGGCCTACCGGCCTACCGGCCTACCGGCCTACCGGCCTACCGGCCTACCGGCCTACCGGCCTACCGGCCTACCGGCCTACCGGCCTACCGGCCTACCGGCCTACCGGCCTACCGGCCTACCGGCCTACCGGCCTACCGGCCTACCGGCCTACCGGCCTACCGGCCTACCGGCCGGCCTACCGGCCTACCGGCCTACCGGCCTACCGGCCTACCGGCCTACCGGCCTACCGGCCTACCGGCCTACCGGCCTACCGGCCTACCGGCCTACCGGCCTACCGGCCTACCGGCCTACCGGCCTACCGGCCTACCGGCCTACCGGCCTACCGGCCTACCGGCCTACCGGCCTACCGGCCTACCGGCCTACCGGCCTACCGGCCTACCGGCCTACCGGCCTACCGGCCTACCGGCCTACCGGCCTACCGGCCTACCGGCCTACCGGCCTACCGGCCTACCGGCCTACCGGCCTACCGGCCTACCGGCCTACCGGCCTACCGGTCCCGGCCGCCGTTGCCGTTGCCGTTGCCTCCGTGACCGCCGTTGCCGTTCCCCCCGCCGCCGGTCTGGGTGCCGCCGAGGAGGTCGGACGGGAAGGAGAACCCGGGGAACGGCTGGTTGCCGCCCGGCTTGTCGCCGCCGCCCGGGTCCGGGGTCGGGGCCGGGGGCTGCGGCTTGGGGGCCTCCGGGATCGGGACGTCGTTGAAGGCCGGGGCGGGGTGGCCCTCCAGGGCGCCCGTCATGGCGTCCTTCCAGATGGGTCCGGGGACCTTCCCGCCGAAGACCTTGTCGTGGTACCGGCCGCCGATGGTGATGGACTCCATCTTGACCTGCTGGGTGGGGCTGCCCACCCAGACGGCACCGGACAGGTTCGGCGTGTAGCCGACGAACCAGGCGTTGCGGCGGCTGTCCGTGGTGCCCGTCTTGCCGGCGTTGGCACGGGATTGGAGGCCGGCCTCCTGGCCCGTACCGGAGTCGACCACGCCGCGCAGCAGCTTGTTGATCGTGTCCGCGGTCCGCTCCGTCATCGCCCGCTCGCACGTCGACCGCGGCACCTTCAGGCTGCGGCCCTCGCTCGTGCTGATCGACTCGATGGCGGTCGGCGTGCAGTACGTGCCGCGGTTGGCGAACGCCGCGTACGCGGTGGCCATGGTCAGCGGCGACATGCCCTGCGAGCCGAGGGTGAGCGCGGACGGCTTCTCGGGCAGCTTCTTGTCGTCGCCCATGACCACGCCGAGCTTGTCGGTCATCCTGACGACCGGGCACATGCCGATCTCGCCGAGCATCTGCACGAAGTAGGTGTTGACCGACTTCTCCATGGCCTCCCTGAGCGCGTACGGGCCGACCTCCGACTCGTTCTCGTTCTCGACCGTGTCGTTCTCCACGTTCCGCCAGGGCGTGCCGCTGCACGACTGGACCGTGTCGGGGTACGGCATCTTGTACGGCGAGGGGTAGACCTGGGACGCCGGCTTGCCCTGCTCGATGGCGGCCGCGGCGACGAACGGCTTGAAGGTCGAGCCGGTCGGGAAGCCGAAGTTCGAGCCGCCCATGCCCCGGTTGACCGAGTAGTTTATCTGCGTCTCGTTCTTGCCGAAGCCGTACGGCTTGGACTGGCCCATCGCGAGGATCCGGCCCGTGCCGGGCTGGACCATGGTGATCGCCGCGGCGACCTTGTCGCCCTGGTAGACGTGGTCCTTGAGCGAGTTCTGGGCGGCCTTCTGCGCCTGCGGGTCGAGCGTGGTCCGGATGGTCAGGCCGCCGCGGTTCCAGATCTTGGCGCGCTCCTCGCGGGTCTCGCCGAAGACGCGGTCGGAGAGGAAGACCTCGCGCACGTAGTCGCAGAAGAAGCCGGCGCCGTCGCGCGCGGTGATGCAGCCGTTCTTCGGCTGCGTGACCTTCAGCCCGATCGGCTCCGCCTTGGCCCGGTCCGCCTCGGCCTGGCTGATGTCGCCGACGGTGGCCATCCGCTGGAGGACGACGTTGCGGCGGTTGGTGGCCTCCTCGACGTCGTTCACCGGGTCGTACCGGCTGGGGGACTGGACGAGGCCGGCGAGCATCGCGGCCTCGCCGAGGGTCAGGTCCTTGGCGCGCTTGGAGAAGTACCGCTGCGAGGCCGCCTCGATGCCGTACGCCTGCTGGCCGAAGAACGTGATGTTGAGGTAGTTCTCGAGGATCGTCTTCTTTCCGAGCTCCTTCTCGACCTGGATCGCGTACTTCAGCTCCTGGATCTTGCGGCCGAGGGTCTGCTGGGTGGCCTGCGCGAACTTGTCGCGGTCGTCGCCGGCCGCCTCGACGAAGACGTTCTTCACGTACTGCTGCGTCAGTGTCGAGGCGCCCTGGGCGACCCCGCCCTCCTGGGCGTTGCGGTTCATCGCGCGCAGGACGCCCTTGAGGTCGACGGCGCCGTGCTCGTAGAAGCGCGAGTCCTCGATCGCGACGATCGCCTTCTGCATGTACGGCGAGATGTCCTTGAGCGGGACCACCGTGCGGTCGCGGTAGTAGACCGTCGCGATCAGACCGCCTTCGGCGTCCAGGATCCGGGTGCGTTGGCTCAGCGGCGGCCTCTTCATGCTGGCGGGGATCTCGTCGAACCCCTGGACCGTGCCCTTCGCCGCGAGGCCCAGGGCTCCCGCCGCGGGCATCGCGAGGCCGGCGAGGACGACTCCGGAGAGCACGCTGACACCGAGGAACTTGGCGGCCTGCTGGGTCGCGGTGAGACCCCCGCCCGAGCGGTTCTTTGGCATGGGGGAAGCCTACGTTCTCATTCGCCGGACACGTGTACATGCCTTGGCCTAAGGTGGTCACAACTGTCACAGCGGTCGTGCCGGCGCACCGCCGTGGTCAGGGCGCCGTCTCCGTCCGCTCCCCCGCGCGGCACCCCGGCGCCGCTCTCCCACGAGTGGTCACCCCCCGTCCCCCTCCCCGCGTCCGGCGACGGCGCGGCACCCCGGACGGCCCCGGACGCACCGGTGGACCCGCACCGGCGAGGGGGGAACGCCCCGGTCCGGGACGTTCGGGCCGCATGTCCCCAGGTCACTCCTCTGGGTGATCTGCCGCGTACGCATAGTCCGTTCGGGCCATTCAAGATTGGGCCCGTCGGGGGTGTTGCGGTGTGTCGACCTTCCGTAACGTCCTCAACCGGCAGCGGTGAATATGCCACTGCCGCCGTGGGGGAGCCCCGATTCGGGAGAGGACGGCGCCGGCATGGGCTGGGTAGCTGACTGGAGTGCGCAGGCGGCCTGCCGCACTACCGATCCGGACGAACTGTTCGTACAAGGAGCGGCGCAGAACAGGGCCAAGGCGGTGTGCACCGGGTGTCCGGTGCGGACCGAGTGCCTGGCCGACGCGCTGGACAACCGCGTCGAGTTCGGCGTGTGGGGCGGCATGACGGAACGCGAACGCCGCGCCCTGCTGCGGAGGCGGCCCACCGTCACCTCCTGGCGCCGCCTCCTGGAGACGGCGCGTACGGAGTACGAGCGCGGCGCGGGCATCCTGCCCGTCGCGCTGAACGACGACGAGACGTACGAGACCTACGCGGCGGCGGGCTGACGCACCGCCCCCGGGCGGAGACCGGCGACGACGCCGGCCCGCCGCGGCCCCGGATGCCGCGTTCCCGCCCCGCTCCCGAGGCACCGCCCGGGCGGCCGCCGAGACGGACGGCCGTCAGCGGTCCCGCGGGGGAGCCGCCAGGTGCGTGCCGACGGCGCGCAGCGTGGTCAGGTCGTGGACGTCGACGGCGAGCGCGGGGACCTCGGCCACCGGCACCTCCGGGTGGAGCGCGGTGAAGCGGTCGCACGTGCGCCGCTCCCGGTCCGCCACCCGCATCCGCTCCGCGTGGAGCCGCAGCAGACCCGCCGTCAGCTCCGCGTCACCGGCCGGGACCTCGTCCGCCGGTCCGGGCGCGGGGGTCCCGGAGGGAGCGCCCGCCGGATCGCCGACGGGAAGCCGCCCGCCCGCGTGGGCCGGGTCGAGTTCCTCCGCCGCGGCGAGCGCCCGTTCGGCGGACAGTCCGACGGCGGCACCGCCGTGCACCCGGTTGAGCACCAGGCCCTCCAGGGGCATGCCCTCCGCGGCCAGCCGCTCCACGAAGTACGCCGCCTCCCGCAGCGCGTCCCGCTCCGGCGCGGCCACCACCAGGAACGCCGTGCCGGGCGCCTGCAGGAGCCGGTACGTGGCGTCCGCCCGGGTGCGGAAACCGCCGAACATCGTGTCCATCGCCGTCACGAACGTCTGGACGTCCCGCAGCAGCTGACCGCCCAGCAGCTTCCCCAGGGTGCCCGTCATCACCGACAGACCGGCGTTCAGGAACCTCATCCCCGCCCGGCCGCCCGCCTTCGCCGGCGCCGTCAGCACCCGGATGAGCCGGCCGTCCAGGAAGGACCCCAGCCGCTTCGGCGCGTCCAGGAAGTCCAGCGCCGACCGGGACGGCGGCGTGTCCACGACGATCAGGTCCCAGTCGTCGCGGGCCCGCAACTGCCCCAGCTTCTCCATCGCCATGTACTCCTGGGTGCCCGCGAAACCGGCCGACAGCGACTGGTAGAAGGGGTTCGCCAGGATCGCGCGGGCCCGCTCCGGGTCCGTGTGCGCCTCGACGATCTCGTCGAACGTGCGCTTCATGTCCAGCATCATGGCGTGCAGCTCACCGCCGGAGCCCCCTTTGACGCCCGGCACCCGGCGCGGGGTGTTGTCCAGCTCCTCGATGCCCATCGACTGGGCCAGCCGGCGCGCCGGGTCGATCGTCAGCACGACCACCCGCCGGCCGCGCTCCGCCGCCCGCAGGCCCAGTGCCGCGGCCGTCGTCGTCTTGCCCACCCCGCCCGCGCCGCAGCACACGACGATCCGGGTCGCGGGGTCGTCCAGCAGGGCGTCGATCTCCAGGACGCGCGGCCCGGCGGCCGTGCCCGGTGCCGCCGCCGCTCCGGCGGCCGTCATGCGTCGCTCACCCCGAGGTCCTTCCGCACTTCCCTGGCCAGGCGGTACAGCCCGGCGAGGTCCACTCCGCCGCCGAGCAGCGGCAGGTCGTAGGTGGGCACCCGGAGCTTCGCCAGCGCCTCCCGCTGCTCCCGCTCCAGCTCCGCGCGCCGCGCGTGCTCGGCCGCCAGGGCGAGCAGCGGGTCCGCCAGCCGTTCCGCGCCGTCCACCCCGGCCGCCGCCAGCGCCCGGGCGACGCCGGTGCGCCGGTCGCCGGAGGCGGCCCGCACCGCGTCCTCGTCGAGGAGGCGCGGGCGGACCATGTTCACGAGGACGCCGCCCACGGGGATCCCCGCGGCGCGCAGCTCCGCGACGCCGTCGGCGGTCTCCTGGACGGGCATCTCCTCCAGCAGGGTCACCAGGTGCACGGCCGTGTCGGGCGACTTGACGACCCGCATCACCGACTGCGCCTGGTGGTGGACCGGACCCATCCTGGCCAGGCCGGCGACCTCGTCGTTGACGTTCAGGAAACGGGTGATGCGGCCGGTCGGCGGGGCGTCCATCACGACGTGGTCGTAGACGAACCGCCCGTCTCCGTCCCTGCGGCGCACCGCCTCGCACGTCTTGCCGGTGAGCAGGACGTCGCGTACGCCGGGGGCGACGGTCGTCGCGAAGTCGATCGCGCCGAGCTTCCTCAGCGCGCGGCCGGCGGCACCGAGCCGGTAGAACGTCTGGAGGTAGTCGAGCAGTGCCCGCTCGGCGTCGACGGCCAGGGCGTACACCTCGCCGCCGCCGGGCGCCACGGCGATCTTCCGCTCCTCGTACGGGAGCGCCTCCGTCTCGAAGAGCTGTGCGATGCCCTGCCTGCCCTCGACCTCCACGAGGAGGACCCGCCTGCCCTCCGTCGCGAGGGCGAGCGCGAGGGCGGCGGCGACCGTCGTCTTACCGGTACCGCCCTTGCCGCTGACGACCTGGAGCCTGCTCACAGGGGGAGCGTAACCAGTGGCGCGGCGGCCCACACAGGAGGCCGCCCCGGGGCGGCGCGCGGCAGCGGATACAGTCGGTCCATGACCAAGTGGGAGTATGCGACCGTGCCCCTTCTCGTGCACGCGACCAAGCAGATTCTGGACACCTGGGGCGAGGACGGCTGGGAGCTGGTCCAGGTCGTCCCCGGCCCGAACAACCCCGAGCAGCTCGTGGCGTACCTGAAGCGGGAGAAGCGGTGACCGGGCGCGTCGAGGCGGCCCTCGCGGAGCGGGGCCTGACGCTTCCGCAGGTGGTGCCGCCGCTGGCCGTGTACCAGCCGGCCGTGCGGTCCGGCGCGTACGTGTACACGGCGGGCCAGCTCCCCATGGTGGACGGCGCGCTGCCGGTCACCGGCAAGGTGGGCGCGGAGGTCACGCCGGAGGAGGCGAAGGACCTGGCCCGGACCTGCGCGCTGAACGCGCTGGCCGCGGTGAAGTCCGTGGTGGGCGACCTGGACCGGATCGCGCGCGTCGTGAAGGTCGTCGGGTTCGTCGCGTCGGCGCCGGACTTCACGGGGCAGCCGGCCGTCCTGAACGGCGCGAGCGAGCTGCTCGGCGAGGTCCTCGGCGAGGCGGGCGTCCACGCCCGCAGCGCGGTGGGCGTGGCGGTCCTGCCGCTGGACGCCCCCGTCGAGGTCGAGGTGCAGGTGGAGATCCTCCCGGAGGACTGACCCGGTGCGGTACGCGGCCGGTCGGCTCCGAGCGGGCCGGCCGCGCCATGTGGGCGGGCCGCGTCCCCGGCCCCCCTCGCCCGCCGGCTCTCGAACATCCGCTCCGATCGGCATAGGCTCCGCCCATGTCCAATGGTCAGTGGTACCCCCCGGAATGGCCCGACCGGATCCGTGCCCTCGCGGCCGGCGAGCTGGCGGTCGTGGAGCCCCGGCGCGCCGCCACCGTGCTGCTGCTGCGCGGGTCCGGCCCCGCCGTCGAGGTGCACATGCTGCGCCGCCGCGCCTCGATGGCCTTCGCGGGCGGCGCCTACGCCTACCCCGGCGGCGGCGTCGACCCCCGCGACGAGCAGCCGGTGCGCTGGGCCGGGCCGAGCCCCGCCGAGTGGGCCGAGCGCCTCGGTGTCGCCACCCCGGCCGAGGCCCAGGCCATCGTGTGCGCGGCGGTCCGCGAGACGTACGAGGAGGCGGGCGTGCTCCTCGCCGGCCCCACCCCCGACTCGGTCGTCGGCGGCGAGGGAACCCCCTGGTCGAGCGGGACCGGGGCGCGGGGGGAGGACGGTGACGAGTGGGAGGACGCCCGCGCCGCCCTCGTCGCGCGCGAGCTGTCCTTCGCGGAGTTCCTCGACTCCCGCGGCCTGTTCCTCCGCTCCGACCTGCTGGGCGCCTGGGCCCGCTGGATCACCCCCGAGTTCGAGCCCCGCCGGTACGACACGTGGTTCTTCGTCGCCGCGCTCCCCGAGGGCCAGCGCGCCCGCAACACCTCCACCGAGGCCGACCGGACCGTGTGGACGCGCCCCGCGGACGCCGCCGCCGGCTACGACCGGGGCGAGCTGCTGATGATGCCGCCCACCATCGCCACCCTGCGCACCCTCACCGCGTACGACTCCCCGCTCGCCGCCCTGGAGGCCGCCCGGGACCGGGACCTCACGCCCGTCCTCGCGCAGGCCAGGCTGGACGGCGACCGGGTGGTGCTGAGCTGGCCCGGCCACGACGAGTTCACCAGGCAGGTGCCCGGTGCGCTTCCCGGGGGCGCGGCATGACCGCCGCCGCCCCGCCCGGCCGGCCCCGGGGCGCCGTCGTGTCCGGCCCGGCCACCGAGCGGGCCGTGAACGTGCTGGCGCCCAACCCGTCCGCGATGACCCTGGACGGCACCAACACCTGGATCCTCTCCGAGCCGGACTCCCCGCTCGCCGTCGTGGTCGACCCCGGCCCGCTCGACGAGGGGCACCTGCTGCGGGTGCGGGACACCGCCGCGGGCCTCGGCAAGCGCGTCGCCCTGACGCTGCTCACGCACGGCCACCCCGACCACGCCGAGGGCGCCGGGCGGTTCGCCGAACTGACCGGGGCGCCCGTACGGGCCCTGGACCCGGCGCTGCGGCTCGGCGAGGAGGGGCTGTCGGCGGGCCAGGTCCTCACCGTCGGCGGCCTGGAGCTGCGGGTCGTGCCGACGCCCGGCCACACCGGGGACTCGCTCAGCTTCCACCTGCCGGCCGACCGCGCCGTGCTGACCGGCGACACGGTCCTGGGCCGGGGGACGACGATGGTGGCGCACCCGGACGGGCGGCTCGGGGACTACCTGGACTCGCTGCGCCGGCTGCGCTCCCTGACCGTCGACGACGGGGTGGAGACGGTCCTGCCGGGCCACGGGCCGGTCCTGGACGACGCGCAGGGCGCCGTGGAGTTCTACCTGGCGCACCGGGCGCACCGGCTCGCGCAGGTGGAGACCGCCGTGGAGGACGGCTACACGACCCCCGCGGAGGTCGTGGCGCACGTCTACGCGGACGTCGACCGGGCCCTGTGGCCGGCCGCCGAACTGTCGGTGCGCGCCCAGCTCGAGTACCTCTCCGGGCACGGCCTGATCTGACACGGGGATGTGGCGAAGCCGGTACGCGTTCGATACGGCGGCCGGGCTCCGGGCGGGGGCGCGTGCTTTACGCTTCCTTTACATCTCTTGCCGTACCGGCGTGTCGTTCCACGGGGGGTCTTCGTGTTCGTCCTGTCCATCCTGCTGCTCATAGCCGCGGTGGTGCTGTACTTCGCCGGGCGCGGCGGAAGCCACCTCCGCTTCCGGCTCGGCGCGGCCGGCGCGCTCCTCGCCGGCCTGGTGGCCGGGGTCCTCAGCTGCGTCCACGTCGTCGGCGCGTACGAGGTCGGCGTCCCGGTCACCTTCGGCAAGGTCGGCGCGCCGATGACGCCGGGCGTGAACGCCACCTCGCCGTTCGCCACCGTCACCACCTTCTCCACCCGCCCCGTCGACCTGAACCTCTCCGACAAGGACGTGGTGGAGGTCCGCTCCTCGCAGGGCGGGGTCATGTACGCCGAGCTGACCGTGAAGTGGGCGGTCATGCCGTCCAAGGCGGTCGAGCTGTACCGGCTGGCCGGCAACGAGGCGGCCATCCAGCAGCGGCTGGTCTTCCCGGACAGCCGGGAGATCGTCCGCAACGTCTTCGCGCGCCACACCAGCGAGGAGGGCTACACCTCCGCCCGCGAGAAGATCAACGCCGAGATCGGCGAGCTGATCAAGGAGCGCCTGGCCCCGCGCGGCATCGACGTGACGACCGTGAACCTGCGGAACGTGAAGCCGTCCGACCGACTCCAGGACCAGATCGACCGCAAGATCCAGCAGCAGCAGGCCACCGAGCGCGCCCAGGAGGCCGCCCGCACGGCCACGGCGGAGGCCGAGCGCCGCCGGATCGAGGCGGAGGGCATCGCCCGCGCCAACAAGATCCTCAACGCCTCGCTGAGCGACAAGGTCCTGCTCAACCAGTGCATCGACGCCTTCAAGGAGGCCGCGGCGAAGAACCCGGTCTACGCGGTGCCCTGCGGCAGCGGCGGCGGCACGCCGGTGATCGTGGACGGCGGCAAGCGGAACTGACGCCCCCGGGCGATGCGCGAGAGGGCCGTCCCGCGGCGGGACGGCCCTCTCGCGTGCGTACGGCTAGCGCGAGCGCTTCGCCAGGCGCTCCACGTCCAGCAGGATCACGGCGCGGGCCTCCAGGCGCAGCCAGCCGCGGCCGGCGAAGTCGGCCAGCGCCTTGTTGACGGTCTCGCGCGACGCGCCGACGAGCTGGGCCAGCTCCTCCTGGGTGAGGTCGTGCACCACGTGGATGCCCTCCTCCGACTGCACGCCGAAGCGGCGCGACAGGTCCAGGAGCGCCCGGGCGACACGGCCCGGCACGTCGGAGAAGACCAGGTCGGACATCTGGTCGTTGGTCTTGCGAAGGCGGCGGGCGACGGCGCGCAGCAGTGCGGAGGCCACCTCGGGGCGGGCGTTCAGCCAGGGCTGGAGGTCGCCGTGGCCCAGGCCGAGCAGCTTCACCTCGGTCAGGGCGGTCGCCGTGGCCGTACGCGGACCCGGGTCGAACAGGGACAGCTCGCCGATCAGCTCGCCCGGGCCGAGGACGGCGAGCATGTTCTCGCGGCCGTCGGGGGACGTGCGGTGGAGCTTGACCTTGCCCTCGGTGACCACGTAGAGCCGGTCACCCGGGTCGCCTTCGTGGAAGAGCGCGTCGCCGCGGGCGAGCGTCACCTCACTCATCGAGGCGCGGAGCTCCGCGGCCTGCTCGTCATCGAGCGCCGCGAAGAGCGGGGCGCGCCGCAGAACGTCGTCCACGAGTTCTCTCCTATGTCGACCTGCTCGGGGGCATCGGTCCCATGATGCCGGACTGCGCGGTGCCCTTCCGGGGAACGCGGCACGACGCGGCCCTCCGGGGCCGGTCCCCGCAGGTGGTTGCCGTGCGATCAATCACGACAAGTTTGACGTACCGGCACGCGTGTCCGTGCGGCAGGGGCCCGATCGGGCTCACGTCGCCCGTGTCCGGGGCGGATCCCGGCGAGGGCCCTTAGGCTGGCCGGGTGTCCGGTTCGCCGGTGAGAGCGCAGGTCGAGGGGGCCGGGAGAGTGTCCGGGGAGAAGGATTCCGCCATGGGCGAACAAGCCGCGGAGGTGGTCGGGAAGAGCGCGCGGAGCCGTTCGAAGCCCGTGCAGGGGGCGGGCGCGCCGGAGTCCCGCCTCGCCCTGGTCCGCCGGGCGCGGCGGATCAACCGGGAACTGGCCGAGGTGTACCCCTACGCCCATCCGGAGCTCGACTTCCGCAACGCCTTCGAACTGCTCGTGGCGACCGTCCTGTCCGCCCAGACGACGGACCTGCGGGTGAACCAGACGACGCCGGCGCTCTTCGCGAAGTACCCGACGCCGGAGGACCTGGCGGCGGCCGTCCCGGAGGAACTGGAGCAGGTCATCCGGCCGACCGGGTTCTTCCGCGCCAAGGCACGGTCCCTGATCGGCCTCTCCGCGGCCCTGCGCGACCGGTTCGGCAGCGAGGTCCCCGGCCGCCTGGAGGACCTGGTCACCCTCCCCGGAGTCGGCCGCAAGACGGCGAACGTCGTGCTGGGCAACGCCTTCGGGGTGCCCGGCATCACCGTCGACACGCACTTCGGGCGGCTGGTCCGCCGCTGGAGGTGGACGGCGGAGGAGGACCCGGAGAAGGTCGAGGCGGTGGTCTGCTCCCTCTTCCCGAAGTCCGAGTGGACGATGCTCTCGCACCGGGTGATCTTCCACGGCCGCCGCATCTGCCACGCCCGCAGGCCCGCGTGCGGCGCCTGCCCGATCGCGCCGCTCTGCCCCGCGTACGGGGAGGGCGAGACGGACCCGGAGAAGGCGCGGAAGCTGCTGAAGTACGAGATGGGCGGGCAGCCCGGCCAGCGCCTGGCCCCGCCGCCGGACTACCCGGGCCGCCCGGCCGCCCCCTCGGCCGCGGGCGGCTCCCCGGCCGCCGGGGAAGCGGTCTGAGCGGGGTGGAACCATCCAGTGGCCGGGGGCGTCGACCGATCCGGGAGTACCTGTGACACGTACGAGGGAGGGCGCCGGGGGCGTCGGCGGGCCGCCGCCCGTGGACGTCGGCGCCGAAGGGCTGCCCGCCTGGCTGGAACCGGTGGCCGAGGCGGCGCGCACGGTCGCGCCCGAACAGCTCAGTCGGTTCCTGCCGCCGCCGGAGGGGGGCCGCCAGGCCGCCGTGCTGATCCTCTTCGGCGAGGGGGAGCGCGGCCCCGAGCTGCTGCTGATGGAGCGCGCCGGGACCCTCCGCTCGCACGCCGGGCAGCCGTCCTTCCCCGGAGGCGCCCTCGACCCCGAGGACGGCGACCCGGCCACGGTCGGCCCGCTGCGCGCCGCGCTGCGCGAGGCACGCGAGGAGACCGGCCTCGACCCGGCGGGCGTGCAGGTCTTCGCCGTCCTGCCGCGCCTCCACATCCCGGTGAGCGGCTTCGTCGTCACCCCAGTGCTCGGCTGGTGGCGGGAGCCGAGCCCGGTCGGCGCCGTGGACCCGGCCGAGACCGCGCGGGTCTTCACGGTGCCCGTGGCGGACCTCGCGGACCCCGGCCACCGCGCCACGGCCGTCCACCCCAGCGGCCACGTGGGCCCGGCGTTCCTGGTCGAGTCCACCCTGGTGTGGGGTTTCACCGCGGGCCTGATCGACCGGCTCCTGCACTTCGCGGGCTGGGAGGAACCCTGGGACCGGGGCAGACGCGTCCCGCTCGACTGGCGTGCATGACAGGCTGACCGCCGGGCTCCGCGACCGTACGGGGCCGCCGGAGACGAATCTGCGAGGCTGATGACGGTGAACGTGCTGGACGTCCTGCTGCTGGTCGCCGCCGTGTGGTTCGCGATCGTCGGGTACCGACAGGGGTTCGTGGTCGGCGTCCTGTCGGTGATCGGGTTCCTCGGCGGCGGGCTCGCCGCCGTCTACCTGCTGCCGCTCGTGTGGAGGCCGCTCGCGGGGGACGCCGAGCTCTCCACGACGGCGGCCATCGTGGCCGTCGCCGTCGTCCTGGTCTTCGCGTCCGTCGGGCAGACGCTCACCACTCACCTGGGCAACCGGCTCCGCCGCCACATCACCTGGTCGCCCGCCCGCGCCCTGGACGCCACGGGCGGCGCGCTGGTCAACGTGGTGGCGATGCTCCTCGTCGCCTGGCTCCTCGGCACGCTCCTCGCCGGGACGGCCCTGCCGTTCGCCAAGCAGGTCCGCGACTCGCAGGTCTACCGCGGCGTGTCGCAGGTGATGCCCGACCAGCCCCCCGCGCTGTTCGCCGACTTCCGCTCGGTCCTCGCGCAGAACGGCTTCCCGCAGGTCTTCAACCCCTTCACGGAGGAGCCGATCAGGGAGGTCCGCCCGCCGGACCCGGCGCTCGCCGGCAGCCCGGTCGCCGCGCGCGCCCAGCGGTCCATCGTGAAGGTCGTCGGCACGGCCGGCGGTTGCGGCAAGGTCCTGGAGGGCACCGGCTTCGTCTTCGGCGAGCGCCGCGTCATGACCAACGCGCACGTGGTGGGCGGCGTCGACGAGCCGACCGTCCAGGTGGGCGGCGAGGGCAGGCTGTACGACGCGACGGTCGTCCTGTACGACTGGCGGCGCGACATCGCCGTGCTCGACGTGCCGGACCTGGAAGCCGAGCCGCTGGAGTTCACCGAGGCCGACGCGCGCAGCGGCGACGGCGCCATCGTCGCCGGCTTCCCGGAGAACGGCGCGTACGACGTCCGCTCGGCGCGCGTCCGGGGCCGCGTCAACGCCGAGGGGCCGGACATCTACCACCGCGGCGAGGTCCGCCGCGACGTGTACTCGCTCTACGCGACGGTCCGCCAGGGCAACTCCGGCGGCCCGCTCCTCACCGAGGACGGCAAGGTGTACGGCGTGATCTTCGCGCGGTCCCTGGACGACGCCAGCACCGGGTACGCGCTGACGGTCGACGAGATCCGCGAGGACATCGCGCTCGGCCTGAGCGCCGGTCAGGAGGTCGACAGCCAGAGCTGCGCCCTGTGACGGATCGGCCGGACCCCGGCACCGGGACCAGGGGGGCACGGCCGCCCCGCACGGTGCGGGCGCCCGCCCGCGGCGGGTGCCCGGCCGGGCCGGACGCGGCGCGGTCAGTCGCGCTGGTGACGCAGGCGCGCGGAGACCCACCGGGCCCGGCGGCGCAGGATGTGCGGGATCCCGAGCCGGTCGTCCAGCTCCGGGTCGCGCGGACCGGAGCTCCTCTCGGGAGGCGGCACCGCGGCCGGGCGGCGGTTGCGTGTGGTGTCGATTTGGTCGTGCGTCCAGCCCATACCCGGACGTGTGCCCGGAGCCCATGGTCGGTAACCGCCCGGGGGACGGCCAATCGGCCTATGCGCCGGGCATGTGGCCGGTCACGGGCGGAGCTTCGCCGGCGCCCGCGCGCCGCGCCGGGAAACGGGCCGCCGCGCCTCAGCGGTCCGGTTCGGGGTCCCTCAGCCAGTCGACGAGCTCCGCCGAGAACGCCAACGGGTCCTCCTCGTGCGGGTAGTGGCCGAGCCCGTCGAACAGCCGCCAGCGGTACGGCGCTTCGACGTACCGGCCGGAGCCCGCCGCGCTGCGGGTGCGCATCACCGGGTCGGCGGAGCCGTGCAGATGGAGCGTCGGCACACGGACGGGCCGCTTCATGCGCCGGTTGAACTGGATGCCGTCCGGGCGGGCCAGCGAGCGGACCATCCACCGGTACGGCTCGATCGAGCAGTGCGCCGTCGACGGGATCGCCATGGCCCGCCGGTACACGCCGAGGGCCTCCTCGTCCGGCTGGCGCACACCGGACCACTCCCGGATCAGCCGCCCCACGAGTGCCGCGTCGTCCGCGACGAGCCGCCGCTCGGGCAGCCACGGCGGCTGGAGGCCCCACACGTGCGAACCGGCGCGGGTCTGGGCGAAGTCGGAGAGCATCGCCGAGCGCCACCGCCGGGGGTGCGGCATCGACGAGACGACCAGCCGCCGCACCAGCTTGGGCCGCATCACCGCGGCCGTCCACGCCAGGTACCCGCCGAGGTCGTGGCCGACCAGCGCCGCGTCCGGCTCGCCCAGGGACCGCACGACCCCCGTAACGTCGAGCGCCAGGTTCGCCGGGTCGTAGCCGCGCGGCGTGCGGTCGCTGCCGCCCACGCCGCGCAGGTCCATCGCCACGGCCCGGAAGCCCGCGTCGGCGAGCGCGGTCAGCTGGTGCCGCCACGTCCACCAGAACTGCGGGAAGCCGTGCAGCAGCAGGACCAGCGGGCCGTCGCCCAACTCGGCGATGTGGAACCGCGCCCCGTTGGCGGCCACGTCGCGGTGCGTCCACGGGCCGTCGATGCGGACGGGGCCGCCGGTGGTGCCGGTACTGCTCTCAGGGACGGTCATGCGGACGAGCGTGCCACACCCGCGGCCTCGTCCCGGACGGCCGCGGTCGGGCGGGGGTGCGGCTTG
The DNA here is from genome assembly GCF_023614315.1 of Streptomyces sudanensis. Classification (NCBI taxonomy): domain Bacteria; kingdom Bacillati; phylum Actinomycetota; class Actinomycetes; order Kitasatosporales; family Streptomycetaceae; genus Streptomyces; species Streptomyces sudanensis. Next base: position 3,281,048 of record NZ_CP095474.1, read on the forward strand.
GCGTTCTGCAGCACCGAGGCGGTCCGCTTCATGGAGGCGGCGGTCTTCTGGGGGCCCCTGCCGCGCTTCGCCTTCTTCGCGAACACCGCACCGACCAGCCCCAGCAGGGCGGCCACGAGGACGTTCGCGCCGAAGGACAGCAGGAAGCACACCGACAGGTGCCAGCCGGTCCACGCGCGGAAGCCGTACGCGAGCGCGAAGCTCAGCATCGGCAGCGAGAAGAGCAGCACCGCGCCCGCCGCCGTGAACCCCAGGCCGCTGATGGCGCCGCGCTTGACGTCCTGCCGCAACTGGGCCTTGGCCAGGGCGATCTCGTCGTGCACCAGCGCGGACATCTCGGCGGTCGCGGAGGCGACCAGCCGGCCGAGGCCGTGCTCCGCACCGCTCTCGGCGATACCGGTCCTCCCGGCGGGGTCGCTCATCGTCTCGCTCCCTCTCTCCTTCTACGGTCCGACCTCAGATCATGCCGGACGATCGCCGTCCGTGCGCGGTGCCCCCGCCTCTTCCGCCAGGCGGCGGTGCTCCGCCGCCTTCCGCTCGTAGATCTCGGCGAGCCGGCGGTGGTGCTCGGGGTCGTCCGCCTCGTAGACGTCGGGAACGCCGCTCATGTCCTCGTCGCGCTCCTCCTGTTCGACGAGGGCCCGGTACCTGCGGACGCGGAGCTTCAGCAGGAACGCGGCGACCACGGCGGCGATCAGCGAACCGGCGAGGACGGCCGCCTTGACCTCGTCGGTGAGCCTCGCGTCGCCCTCGAAGGCCAGCTCGCCGATCAGCAGGGAGACGGTGAAGCCGATGCCGGCGAGGGCGGCCACGGCGAACACGTCCGCCCAGGCCAGGTCCTCGTTGAGCTCGGCACGGGTGAAGCGGGCGGTCAGCCAGGTGCCGCCGAAGACGCCGACCGTCTTGCCGACCACCAGGCCCAGGACCACGCCCAGCGTCTCCGGCTGGGTGAAGACGTCGCGCATCGCCCCGCCGGACACCGCCACGCCCGCCGAGAACAGGGCGAACACCGGCACGGCGAAGCCGGCCGACAGGGGGCGCACCAGGTGCTCGACGTGCTCGCCGGGGGAGTGCTCCTCCCCTTCGCGGCGGGTGCAGCGCAGCATCAGGCCCATGGCGACGCCGGCGATGGTGGCGTGGACGCCGCTGTTGTACATCAGGCCCCAGATCGCCACGGCGAGCGGTACGTACACGTACCAGCCGCGCACGCCCCTGCGGAGCAGGAACCAGAAGAGGGCCAGCCCGGCGCCGGCCCCGCCGAGCGCGGCGAAGTCCAGGTCGTCGGTGAAGAACACCGCGATGATCAGGATGGCGAAGAGGTCGTCGACGACGGCCAGCGTGAGCAGGAAGGCCCGGAGCGCGGACGGCAGGGAGGTGCCGATGACGGCCAGCACGGCGAGCGCGAAGGCGATGTCGGTGGCGGTCGGGACGGCCCAGCCGTCGAAGGAGCCGCCGCCGGCGGCGTTGACCGCCACGTAGACCAGGGCCGGGGCGATCATGCCGCAGAGTGCGGCGGCCACCGGCAGCGCGGCGGCCCTGGGGTCGCGCAGCTCGCCCGCGACCAGCTCGCGCTTGAGCTCGATGCCCGCGACGAAGAAGAAGACCGCGAGGAGCCCGTCGGCGGCCCAGTGCGCCAGCGAGAGGTCCAGCCCGAGCGCGGAGGGCCCCACGTGGAACTCGCGGACCGTCTCGTAGCCGTGGCTCAGCGGGCTGTTCGCCCAGACGAGGGCGGCGACGGCGGCGAGGAGCAGCAGGACGCCGCCGACGGTCTCGGTGCGGAGCGCGTCCAGCAAGAACGTCCGCTCGGGGAGCGACGGGCGGCCGAGGAACCTCCGCCCCGCGGGGGCGGTGCCGCCGTTGTCGGCGTCGGGTGTCCTGGGTGCGGTCACGGTGCGGAGACCTCCGGTGGTGTCGGCGGACATGACGAGTCACGTGCCGACCAGACTTCCCGGCGCCCCATGGATGTTCTTCATCGTTCGGTCGATGCGACGCCCACCCTACAGGCAGGGCGCGGGAGTTTCTTCGACCATCGGTACCTTATGCGAGGAAAGGGCACCCGGCGCGTCGTCGCCGGGCGCCCTTCGCGGTGGTGCCGGGTCAGTCCCCGCCGGGGGCGGCCGACAGCTTGTCCCGGATCAGGTCCATGACGGACGAGTCGGTCAGCGTCGTGACGTCGCCGAGCTGCCGGTTCTCGGCGAAGTCGCGCAGCAGCCGCCGCATGATCTTGCCGGAGCGGGTCTTGGGGAGCTCCGCGACCGGCAGGACGCGCTTCGGTTTGGCGATCGGGCCGAGCGTGGCGCCGACGTGGTCGCGCAGCTCCGCGACGAGCGCGCCGGTGTCCGCCTCGGCTTCCTCCGCCGCGCCGCCGCGCAGGATCACGAACGCCACGATGGCCTGTCCGGTCGTCTCGTCGGCGGCGCCCACGACGGCGGCCTCCGCGACCTTCGGGTGCGACACGAGCGCGGACTCGACCTCCGTGGTGGAGATGTTGTGGCCCGACACCAGCATCACGTCGTCGACCCGGCCGAGCAGCCAGATGTCCCCGTCCTCGTCCTTCTTGGCGCCGTCCCCCGCGAAGTACCTGCCCTCGAAGCGGGACCAGTAGGTGTCGAGGAACCGCTGGTCGTCACCCCAGACGGTGCGCAGCATCGACGGCCACGGCTCCGTGAGGACGAGGTAGCCGCCCCCGCCGGGAGGCACCTCGTTCCCCTCGTCGTCGACGACGGTCGCCGCGATGCCGGGCAGCGGCCGCTGCGCGGAGCCGGGCTTGGCCTCCGTGACGCCGGGCAGCGGGGAGATCATCATCGCGCCGGTCTCGGTCTGCCACCAGGTGTCGACGACCGGGCAGCGGCCGCCGCCGATGTGCTCCCGGTACCAGATCCACGCCTCCGGGTTGATCGGCTCGCCCACCGAGCCCAGGATCCGCAGGCTCGACAGGTCGAACCGGGCGGGGATGTCGTCGCCCCACTTCATGAACGTCCGGATCGCGGTCGGCGCCGTGTAGAGGAGGGTGACGCCGTACTTCTGCACGATCTCCCAGAACCGGCCCTGGTGCGGGGTGTCCGGGGTGCCCTCGTACAGCACCTGCGTCGCGCCGTTGGCCAGCGGGCCGTACACGATGTACGAGTGGCCGGTGACCCAGCCGATGTCGGCGGTGCACCAGTAGACGTCGGTCTCCGGCTTCAGGTCGAAGACGGCCTGGTGGGTGTACGCCACCTGGGTGAGGTAGCCGCCGGAGGTGTGCAGGATGCCCTTCGGCTTGCCGGTGGTGCCGGAGGTGTAGAGGATGAAGAGCGGGTGCTCCGCCTCGAACGCCTCGGGCGTGTGCTCACTGCTCTGCCGGTCGACGATCTCGTGCCACCAGAGGTCCCGCCCCTCGGTCCAGGCCACGTCCTGCCCGGTGTTGCGCACCACGAGCACGTGCTCGACCCCGTCGACCCGGCTCAGCGCCTCGTCGACGGCGGGTTTCAGCGCCGACGGCTTGCCGCGCCGGTGGCCGCCGTCGGCCGTGACGACCACCTTCGCGTCGGCGTCCCGGACACGGGCCGCGATGGCGTCGGCCGAGAACCCGCCGAACACCACGGAGTGCACCGCGCCGATCCGCGCGCACGCCAGCATGGCCACGACCGCCTCGGGGATCATCGGCAGGTAGACCGCGACCCGGTCGCCCTTGCGGACGCCGAGCTCCGTCAGCGCGTGGGCGGCGCGGCTCACCTCGTCCTTGAGCTGGGCGTAGGTGAGGGTCCGGCCGTCGCCCGGCTCGCCCTCGAAGTGGAGGGCGATCCGGTCGCCGTGGCCCGCCTCCACGTGGCGGTCCACGCAGTTGTACGCGACGTTGAGCCTGCCGTCGGCGAACCACTTGGCGAAGGGCGGATTCGACCAGTCGAGTGTCTCGGTGGGCTCGGTCGCCCAGGTGAGACGGCGTGCCTGCTCGGCCCAGAAGCCGAGCCTGTCTGCCGCGGCCCGCTCGTAGGCGTCCGCCGTCACGTTGGCCCGCGCGGCCAGCTCGGCGGGCGGGGCGAACCGCCGCTCCTCCTTCAGAAGATTGGCCAGGCTCTCGTTGCTCACGACATCTCCCATTCCCAGGGCGTCCGTTGGGTCCCGGCCCCAGCTCATCAGCCGGATGCCGGGGGTGGCAAGGGTGTCCCGAATATTGGTCTAGACCTACTTGGTGGCGGGGTGGTGCGGGCGGCCCGGTCGGCGCGTGCGATCGTGCCACCCCTCTTCCCTTCCCCGGTACCGGAAGGCGGGGAAGGGCACCCACCATCACGTCCCCTCTCCGTTCCCGGTTCACCCGGACCGTCCCTCCGGTGGCGCCCGTCCGGCCGGGTGCGGGGCCGCCGGCCGTACGGTCCCGCATCCGGCGGCTCCGAGCCGTGCCCCGCCGGGCGTACGGTCCCCGCGCGTCCGGGGCCTCGGGGTCACGGGGTCCCGGGGCGGTGGGCGGCTGCCCTGCCTGCCGGGGGCGCCGGCCGGGGCCGGCCCGGGGATCTCCGTATCCGGGCAACGGGCCGCGACGCGTGCGAAGGGGGCGGGTCCCTCCCTCGCGGGCGAACGGCTCAACGGTTCACCCGTCGAAGTGATTAGTCGTTCTATACGGCTCGTCATACCGCTCTCATCCGGTCTTCGGTGCGACGTTGACGGCGCTCACGCAGGAGAACCGGTGGAACGGAAGGGCGGGCCGATGAGGGCTGTCAGGAAGAGGATCGGTGTCGGTGCCGTCGGGTTGGCGCTGGTCACCGGACTGGCGGGATGCGGTGGCTCCGGAGAGCCCCTCGGTCCCGGCGCCCAGGGGCCGGAGAAGGGTGCCGTGCCGCCCAAGAGCCGCGTCCGGCTGATCGGCGACGGCTCCACCGCCGACACCGGCGTCCAGCCGGGTCTCGACAGGCCCGCCCGCCTCGCCCCGGGGCAGCGGCCGCCCCAGTTCGTCGTCTTCTCCTGGGACGGCGCCGGCGAGGACAGCCAGAAGCTGTTCTCCCACTTCCGCCGGGTCGGCAAGCGGTACGGCGCGACGATGACGTACTTCCTCAGCGGCGTGTACCTCCTCCCCAAGGAGAAGGCCGCCCTCTACAGCCCGCCCGGACACGCTCCCGGCCGCTCCGACATCGGGTTCAACGACACCGAGGGCATCCGCGCCACCGTGCGCGAACTCCGCGGTGCCTGGCTGGAGGGCAACGAGATCGGGACGCACTTCAACGGGCACTTCTGCGGCCCGGAGGGAGGCGTCGGCACCTGGTCCGTCGAGGACTGGAAGAGCGAGATCGCCCAGGCGAAGTCCTTCGTCAAGAACTGGAAGACCAACTCCGGCCTGGTGAACGAGGAGCCGCTCCCCTTCGACTACGACAAGGAACTCGTCGGGGCCCGGACTCCCTGCCTCGAAGGCCGTGACAACTTCGTGCGCGCCGCGAGCGAACTGGGCTTCCGCTACGACACCAGCGGCGTCAACAAGCAGGTCTGGCCCAGGAAGAACGGCACCCTGTGGGACCTGTCGATGCACCTGGTCCCCATCCCCGGCCGGGCCTTCGAGACGCTGTCCATGGACTACAACTTCATGGTCAACCAGTCCGGGACCACCAAGGGCGACCCCGCCATGCACCGCTTCTGGGGCAACCAGATGAGGGACGGCCTGATCCAGGCGTTCAACCGGTCCTACCAGGGCAACCGGGCACCGGTGGTCATCGGCAACCACTTCGAGTCCTGGAACGGCGGCACCTACATGCGCGCCATCGAGGAAACGATTGCCCACGTCTGTGGGAAGCCCGAGGTCCGCTGCGTGTCGTTCCGTCAGCTGGCGGACTGGCTGGACGCCCAGGACCCGGCCGTCCTCGCCAGGCTGCAGACGCTGAAGGTGGGGCAGGCGCCGGCCGGGGGATGGAACCGCTTCCTCACCGCCCCGCCGGCGAACACCTCGACCACGCTCGGCGGCGAGGACGCGGGCCGGGTGGCCGCCCGCGCTACGGCGCCGTCCGGTGCGCGCCGGGACGGTTAGACCGGCGTCCGCACCGCCTCCTCCCCCAGCACGAAGGCGGGGTCGACCTGCGCGGCCAGGTCGGCACCCGTCTTCGCGTTGCCCCAGCTCTCGGCGTTCCTCAGGTGGAAATGCACCATCTGGCGCGTGTAGCGCTTCCAGTCGCGCAGCTCGTACGTCGCGTCGACGGCGTCCCGCAGCACGCGCAGGGCCTCCCGGTTCTCCGGCTCCAGCGCCCCGAACGGGCCGGGCCGCCCCTTCTCCATGGACCGCACCCAGTCCGACTGCCCGACCGACACCAGGAGGTCGTCGCCCACCTCGTCCCGCAGGAACTCCAGGTCGTCCTGGTTCTGGACCTTGTTGCCGACGACCTTCAGCGCGATCCCGAAGTCCCGTGCGTACTCGGTGTACTGGCGGTAGACCGAGACGCCCCTCCGTGTCGGCTCGGCCACCAGGAACGTCATGTCGAAGCGGGTGAACAACCCGGACGCGAACGAGTCCGAACCGGCGGTCATGTCGACGACGACGTACTCGTCGGAGCCGTCGACCAGGTGGTTGAGGAACAGCTCCACCGCGCCGACCTTCGAGTGATAGCAGGCGACGCCCAGGTCCGCCTCGGTGAACGGTCCCGTCGCCATGAGCCGGATCACGCCGCCGTCCAGTCTCAGCGGGCGGGCGCACGCCTCGTACACCGGGTTGTCCTCGCGGACGCGCAGCAGCCGCGAGCCCTTCCCGGGCGGTGTCGTCTTGATCATGGTGTCGGCGGAGCCGATCCGCGGGTTGCTGCCGCGCAGGTACTGCTTGATCAGCGGCAGGTGCGCGCCCATCGAGGGGAGCGTGCCCGCCTCGTCCTCGTCGAGGCCGAGCGCGGTTCCGAGGTGCTGGTTGATGTCGGCGTCCACCGCGACCACGGGGGCCTCGGTGCTCGCCAGGTGGCGGATGAAGAGCGAGGACAGCGTCGTCTTGCCGCTGCCGCCCTTCCCAACAAAAGCGATCTTCATGTTCACCTAGGGTAGTGGTCCGATGACTTATCGCGGTCGATCCCTATGAAGAACACCACTCCTCGTGAGTCGGTTGCGCGTGTGCGCGTAGCCTCGCTCCTTATGAGCACGAACGCCGCCGACCCGCTGGCCGCCCTCGCCTCGCTGCCCGGGGTCCCCGACTCCGTGGACTCCGTGCGCAGGGCCGTCGACCGGGTGTACGGGCACCGCGTCATGCGGCGCCGCAGCAACGAGGTCTCCTCGGAGGCCGCGCTGCGCGGTGCGCGCGCCTCGGCGGCGCTGTCCGGCGCCGACTGGGCCCTGGAGGAGGTCCGCCGGCGCAGCGACTTCGGCGGGGACGCGCAGGCCCGGACGGTCGGCGCGGCGCTGAGGCTCGGCGCCGAGGTCGGTCAGCTGCTCTCCGTCTGGCGGCAGTCCCCCCTGCGGGTCCTGGCCAGGCTGCACCTCGTGGCGGCCGGCGACGCCGCGCCGTCCGTGGGCCGGCCGCGGCAGGCCGGCGAGGCGGTCGAGGAGCCGCTGATCGAGGCGCCCCTGCCGGACGCGGCCGAGGTCGCCGCCCGGCTGGACGGCCTCGCGGAGCTGATCGTCAGGGGCACGTCCGCCCCGGCGCTGATCACCGCCTCCGTGGTGCACGGCGAACTGCTGGCGCTGCGGCCCTTCACCTCGTACAGCGGCCTGGTGGCGCGGGCGGCCGAACGCCTGGTGCTGATCGCCAGCGGGCTCGACCCCAAGGGGGTCTGCCCCGCCGAGGTCGGTCACGCCGAACCGGGCCGTGCCGCGTACGTCGCGGCCTTCGACGGCTACCTGTCCGGGACGCCGGAGGGAATGGCCCGGTGGATCGCCCACTGCGGCCGGGCCGTGGAACTCGGCGTCCGGGAATCGACCGCCGTGTGCGAGGCGCTCCAGCGGGGCGCCGCCTGAGCCCGGCCGCGCGCCGGTTCGTGCCCGGCCGGTCCGGTTCCGCTTTCACGGCCCCCGGCCGGTCCGGTTCCGCTTTCACGGCCGGGAAGGAGCGCCTGGCTCCGGCAGGGGTGCGGCGGTACCGATTTCCGGTACCGCCGCCGACACTTCCACCGAGTTACCATGCGTCCTCGATATGTACCCATCAGGCGGGGAACTTCGCCCTGCGCCTGGTGCGGCTGGCCCGTAATCGACGGGTCGACGTCGCGTGGGTGCTCGGTTTCCGTGCCCTTCGGTCCGTGGGCCTTCCTGCTCAACGGGCATCCTTCCGGATGTCCTCGGTCTCGCGGGCCGTAAGTCCTTTGTACTACCGGGACTGCGGCGGGGAAAGTCCTGCCGGATATCTTTACTTTCGCCTTCACATACCCGCGAGCGAGGCGGAGGCGACCTGCGTCGAGGCCGACCGGCGCCGTCTGCCGGCGTACCAGACGAGCCCCGCCGTGGCGGCGGCGCCGATCGCCGCGGCCGCCACCAGGGCCGGTCGCGGCGGCATCCGGAACGAGGGCAGACGCTGCTTCAGCCGGACGGGGCGGTTGAAGACGAGGACCGGCCACTCCCGTGCCACCGCCTCCCGGCGCAGTACGCGGTCCGGGTTCACCGCGTGCGGGTGCCCGACCGCCTCCAGCATCGGCAGATCGGTCGCCGAGTCGCTGTACGCGTAGCACCGCGACAGGTCGTACCCCTCCGACGCGGCGAGGTCCCGCACCGCCTCGGCCTTGGTGGGCCCGTACGCGTAGTACTCCACCTCCCCCGTGAAGCATCCGTCGTCGCCCACGACCATCCGGGTCGCGACCACACGGTCCGCCCCCAGCATCTCTCCGATCGGCTCCACGACCTCGGCGCCCGAGGTGGAGACGATCACCACGTCCCGCCCGGCGGCGTGGTGCTCCTCGATGAGCGAGGCGGCCTCGTCGTAGATGATCGGATCGATCAGCTCGTGCAGTGTCTCGGCGACCAGCTCCTTGACCTGCTGGACGTTCCAGCCCTTGCAGAGCCTGGAGAGGTAGGCGCGCATCCGCTCCATCTGGTCGTGGTCGGCTCCCCCCGCGAGGAAGACGAACTGCGTGTAAGCGGTGCGCAGCGCGTCGCGGCGGTTGATCAGGCCGCCCTGGTAGAAGGACTTGCCGAAGGTCAGAGTCGATGACTTCGCAATGACCGTCTTGTCCAGGTCGAAGAAGGCGGCCGTGCGAGGCGAGGAGTGGTTTTCCACGAGCCCGAGCATAGGTGGCCGCCATTCGGCGTACGCTGGTGCGTGTGGGTTTGCCTGAGAAGGCTCTCGGGTACACCATGGAAGTCACGGATCGTTCGCGACCGTGTTAAACCGGACCGGCTCCTCCCCCCCCGAGTCGGCCGGAAAGACGACCCCCGCTCTCCCCCCCGGCGGGGGTCGTCGCATGTCCCGGGGGTTTCCCGCCCGCCGGACCCGCCTCGGCCTCTCCATCTCGACTCCTCCGCACTCCTGCGGTGCCGGTTCCGGCACGCCGCTTTTCCTCACTCAGAGTAGCCGAGGTGCTGCTCTAGGGAAGTCGCTGGTACGGGTGATCGAGTTATTCACAAGTGGTGGGTTATCCACAGTTTCTTAGCAAGATCCACTTTATTTCCGGAAGCCCGCCACTGTGATTCCCACTGCGGAACCGTGAGGGGGAATCACCGGCCTCCGACCCGCGGTGACCCCTGCGCTCAGACGCCGGGAGTCGCCGCGCGGACGGTACGGGCGGGCCATGCGCGGTGTGCGGCGGGGACGGCGCCGGGACAGGTGCCGCGGACAAGCGGAAGAGGGGTGGAGGACATGGCGGAAGCCGGGACGGGCGGCCGCCCGCCGGTCGCGGACGGCCGACGGGCGGAACCGCTGATCGTGAGCGAGGACGCCGAACTGCTCGACGACCTGCTCAGGTTGTGTGCCGCCGCGGGATGCCGGCCCGTGGTGCACCACGGGCCGCCGGACCGCAAGACCGTGTGGGAGGCGGCGCCGCTGGTCGTCGTCGGCGATGACGCGGCGGCACGCTGCCGGGGGGTGCCGCGCAGGTCGGGCGTGCTGCTCGTGGGTCGTGACCAGGGCGACACCGGCGTGTGGCGGCGGGCCGTGGAGATCGGAGCGGAGTGCGTCCTGCGGTTGCCGGACGCGGAGAGCTGGCTCATCGACCGGATCGCCGATGTCGTCGAGGGGACCGGACGGCAGGCGACGACCGTCGGGGTGCTCGGCGGCAGGGGAGGGGCGGGGGCGTCGATCCTCGCGTGTGCCCTGGCCGTCGGCGCGGCCCGCGCCGGGCACCGCACGATGCTCGTGGACGGCGACCCGCTCGGGGGTGGGCTCGACGTCCTCCTCGGGGCGGAGCGGGAAGAAGGGCTGAGGTGGCCGGACCTCGCCGACTCCCGGGGTCGGGTCGCCGGCGCGGCGCTCGAGGAGTCGCTGCCCTCCCTGCACGGTCTGCGCGTGCTGAGCTGGGACCGGGGCGACACCGCGGCGGTCTCCCCCGAGGCCATGCGGTCCGTGCTCGCGGCGGCGCGCCGGCGGGGCGGTGCCGTGGTGGTCGACCTGCCGCGCCGTATCGACGACGCCACCGTCGAGGCGCTCGCCCAGGTCGACATGGGGCTGCTCATCGTGCCGGGGGAGCTCAGGGCGGTCGCCGCGGCGAAGAGGGTGGCGTCCGTGGCGGGCATGGTCCTCGACGACCTGCGCGTGGTCGTGCGCGGCCCCTGCGCCGCCGGGGTCGACGAAGCGTGGGTGGCTCAGGTGCTCGGGCTTCCACTCGTGGGGGAACTGCCCGCGGAACCGGGACTGTCGGCGTCCCTGGCCGACGGGACCCCTCCCGGTGGCAGCGCCTCCAGCCCGCTGGGGCGGTTCTGCTCCGCGTTCTGGGAGCGGGTGTCGGCACCGGAGGGCGTGTCGTGACCGCCGGGCTGCTGGAGGCCGTACGGCAGCGGCTCGCGGAGAGCGGAGCCGACCCGACACCGGCCGGGGTGGCGGCGGCGCTGCGGGCCCAGGGGAGGCTGCTGGGCGACACCCAGGTCCTCGGGACCGCCGAGGAACTGCGCTGCGAACTGGTGGGCACGGGGCCGTTGGAGCCGCTGCTCTCCGATCCCGCGGTCACCGACGTGCTGGTGTCCGCACCGGACCGGGTGTGGGTGGACCGGGGGGACGGCCTCGAACTGTCCGGGGTGTCCTTCCCCGACGCCGAGGCCGTGCGCCGACTCGCCCAGAGACTCGCGGCGGTGGCGGGCCGGCGCCTCGACGACGCCCGCCCCTGGGCCGACGCCAGGCTGCCGGACGGCACGCGGATGCACGCGGTGCTGCCGCCGATCGCCGTCGGCTCGACGTGCCTGTCCCTGCGCGTGGTACGGCCGCGCGCCTTCACCCTCACCGAACTCGTCGATGCCGGGACGGTGCCGCCGCACGGTGACCGCATCCTGCGGGCACTCGTCGAGAACCGCGTGTCGTACCTGGTCAGCGGCGGTACGGGCACAGGGAAGACGACACTGCTGTCCACCCTCCTCGGGCTCGTCGGGGAGCGGGAGCGGATCCTCCTGGCCGAGGACTCGGCGGAGCTGCGCCCCGACCATCCGCATGTGGTGCGGTTGGAGGCGCGCCCGCCGAACCAGGAGGGCGCCGGCCGGGTGACCCTTCGGGACCTGGTCCGCCAGGCGCTGCGGATGCGGCCGGACCGACTGGTCGTCGGCGAGGTGCGGGGCGCGGAGGTCGCCGACCTGCTGGCCGCCCTGAACACGGGGCACGAAGGCGGGTGCGGGACGGTGCACGCCAACACCGCGGCGGACGTACCCGTTCGCCTTGAGGCCCTCGGGACGGCCGCGGGGCTCGACCGGGCGGCACTGCACAGTCAGCTGGCCGCCGGACTGTCCGCCGTGGTGCACCTGGTGCGCGTGCCGGGCGGCCGCCGGAGGGTCGCGGAGATCCACGTGCTGGAGCGGGGGGCCGACGGGCTGGTCGTCACCGTGCCCGCGCTGCGGTGGGGACCGGCCGGCTTCGTCGAGGAACGGGGCTGGGAGAGGCTGCGCGCCCTGATCGGGGGTGCGCGGTGGTGACGGGCGGGCCGGTACGCGCGGCGGTGCTGTGCGCGGACGCGGCGGCGCGGCTCCGCGCGGGCCCGGGTGGGCGCCGGGGCCGGGAGCTGTTCGGGGGCGGCGCGACCCGGGCGGGAGCCTGGCCTGCCGGTCGGCGGCCGGTGCCGAGGCTGCGGCCGGAGTGGCTGTGCCTCGTGGCCGCGCTCGTACCGGCCCTGCTGGGCCGGTCCCTGCTGCCGCTGCTGGCGGGCGCGGTCGCCGTGCCCCTGGTCGGCAGGCGGCTGCGCGCGAGGACCCGCGGCAGGGAGCGGGACCGGCGTGCCGACGCCGTGATCGAACTGTGTGCCGTCATGGCGGCGGAGCTGCGGGCCGGCGGCCAGCCCGCCCGGGCGCTGGTCTTCGCCGCCCGCGCCACCGGGGCGCTGGGTGCCGTGGAGCCCGCCGTACTGGCCGCCGCGCGGTTCGGCGGTGATGTGCCCGGGGCGCTGCGTGACGCGGCACGGGCGGAGGGAGCCGACGGGCTGGCCGGTCTCGCGGCGTGCTGGCAGGTCGCCGTGGACGGCGGCGCGGGGCTGGCCGCCGGGCTCGACCGGGTGGAGGAGGCACTTCGGGAGCGGCGGGAACAGCGGGAACGGCTCCGGGCCCAGCTGTCCGGAGCATGGGCCACCGTGGTCCTCCTCGCCCTGCTGCCCGTCGCGGGCCTCGCCCTGGGCTCCGCCCTCGGCGCCGAGCCGTTGAAGGTCCTCCTGCACACCCCGGCCGGTCTGGCCTGCCTCGCGGTCGGCGGGGCTCTGGAGGCGGCGGGGCTGCGGTGGNCCGGGCGGATCGTCGGAGCGGGGGAGGAGCCGTGACGTGGGAGGCCGTGGAGGCCGTCAGCCGCTCGTGGGCGGTGATCGCGGTGCTCACGGCCGCGCTGTGGACGACGTGGAGCGCCGTTCACGCCCGGCGGGCCGGACGGGCGCGCGGGCGGTTCGTGATGCGGGCCGGGGCCGGACAACCCCGCCGTGTCCGCATCCGGGGGACGGGACGCACCGCGGCCGGGGCCCGCCGGTGGGTCGGCCCGGCCGCGGCGGTGATGGCCGGGTGGGTGCTGCTCGGCGGGGCCGCCGGCTGCGCGGTCGGTGTCGCCGGGGCGTACGGCCTGTGGAGGTGGCGGCGGCGCCCCCGTCCCCCGGCCGCCGACGCCGAGGCGGCCGGCCGGCTGCCGCTCGCTGCGGAACTGCTCGCGGCCTGCCTCTCGGCCGGGGCGGGCCCGCGTGAGGCGGCGGAGGCGGTCGGCCGGTCGATGGGCGGGCCCGTGGGCGAGCGGTTCGGGCGGACAGCGGCGGAACTGGCGCTGGGCGGGGACCCGCGGGAGGCGTGGGGCCGGCTCGGGGACGTCCCGGGGGCGCGGCCGCTGGCCCGCTGTCTGGAGCGGGCGGCTGCCTCGGGGGCCCCGGCGGCCGCACCGGTGTCCCGGCTGGCCGCGGGGCTGCGCGCCGATCGCGCCAGAGCCGCCACCGCTCGGGCCCAGCGGGCGCAGGTGCTGATCACGGCGCCGGTGGGGCTGTGTTTCCTGCCCGCCTTCCTCGCGGTGGGCGTGGCGCCGGTCGTGATCGGACTGGCAGGTCGGCTGTTGTGAGGGCCGCCGGCTCCCGGAGCCGGCGGAGACGACACGAGTGGTACGAGACGAGGAGGTTGCCGTGTGGCACCGAATGACGGAGTGGACGAAGCGGGGCTGGGCGAGGGCCCGGACGGGCATGCGCCGGGACACCGGCATGAACACGGCCGAGTACGCGATGGGCACGATCGCCGCCTGCGCCTTCGCGGCCGTGCTGTACAAGGTCGTGACGAGCGGCGCCGTGGCATCGGGACTGCGGTCGACGATCGAGAGGGCGCTCGATGCCCCGTTCTGAGGCGCGTCCGGCGCAACGCGGACCGGGGTTCGGTGACGGCGGAGGCGGCCCTGGCCGTGCCCGCGCTGGTGGTGTTCACCATGGCGCTGCTCTGGGGGCTCGTCGCGGCGGCCGCGCAGATCCAGTGCGTGGACGCGGCGCGTGCCGGGGCACGGGCGGTGGCCAGGTCGGAGCCGGAGGGATCGGCGGTGGAGGCGGCCCGGACGGCCGCGCCGGACGGGGCGCGGGTGGCGGTGGAACGCGTGGGCGACCTGTGGCGGGTACGGGTCGAAGCGCCCGCTCCGGGCCCCGTCTCCTGGGGGCTGACGCTCCGGGCCGAGGCGGCCGCGCTCGCGGAGGACGCGGTGGGCCGCGCGGCCGGGGACGGCGGTCCCTGAGGTCCGGTGGCGACCGGGGCTCGGCGAGCGTGTGGTCGGCGATGGCGGCGGGCGCGCTGTGCGTCGTGTTCGCCGCCGTGCTCGCCCTGGGGCAGGCCGTGGCGACCCGCCACCGGGCGGGCGGCGCCGCGGACCTGGCGGCCCTCGCAGCGGCCGACCGCGCCCTGCGGGGCGCGGGTGCCGCCTGCGGGGCGGCCGGCCGGGTCGCCCGGGCCCAGCGGGCGGAAGTGGTGCGGTGCGTCCTGCGGGGGGAGGTGGCGGAAGTGACCGCCCGGGCGCGGTTCGGCCCGTACGCGCCGGTGGTCAGGTCGAGGGCGGGTCCTCCGGGGGCGTGGCCGGTGCCCGGGCCTCCCGGGGGGAGTCCGGAACGGCCCGGGTCCCCCGGGGCTCCACCCGCTCCGCCGGGCCCTGCGGAGCGTTCCGGAGCAGTTCGGTGAGGAGGCGTACGGCGGCGCGCTTGTGCAGCGGCTCGTTGCCGTTGCCGCACTTGGGGGACTGGATGCACGACGGGCAGCCCGCGTCGCACTCGCACGACGCGATCGCCTCGCGGGTCGCGTCCAGCCAGGCGCGGGCGGCGTGGAAGGCCCGCTCGGCGAAGCCGGCACCACCCGGATGGCCGTCGTAGACGAACACCGTCGGCAGCAGCGTGTCGGGGTGGAGCGGGACGGACACGCCGCCGATGTCCCACCGGTCGCAGGTGGCGAACAGCGGCAGCAGGCCGATCGAGGCGTGCTCGGCGGCGTGGAGGGCCCCGCCCAGTTGCTCCGGGTTCACCCGGGCGGCGTCGAGCTGGTCCTCGGTCACCGTCCACCACACCGCCCGGGTGCGCAGGGTGCGGGGCGGCAGGTCGAGCCGGGTCTCGCCGAGGACCTCGCCGGTCGTCAGGCGACGGCGGAGGAAGGAGACGACCTGGTTGGTGACCTGCACGGAGCCGTAGCAGAGACGGGCGTCCCCCCAGGGGACCTCGGTGTCGGTCTCCAGCACGGAGACGGAGGTGGTGTCACGGGCGGTGGTGGAGTACGGCGGGGCGGCCTCCTCGACCAGGGCGACCGACTCCTCCAGGTCGAGGTGCCGCACCAGGTACGTACGACCCTGGTGGAGGTGGACGGCGCCCTGGTGGACGGTGGTGTGGGCGGCCGAGGCGTCCACGGTGCCCAGGAGGCGTCCCGTGCCCTCCTCGACGATCCGGACGGGGCTGCGGCCCTCACCCCGGATGTCGGTCAGGTCGGCGGCGCGCTCGCGGCGCGTCCAGTACCAGCCGGACGGCCGCCGCCGCAGCAGACCTGCGGTCTCCAGCTGCGGCATCAGCTCCGCCGCGGCCGGGCCGAACAGCGCCAGGTCCTCGTCGGAGAGCGGTGACTCGGCCGCCGCCGCACACAGGTGCGGGGCCAGGACGTACGGGTTGTCGGGGTCCAGGACGGTGGACTCCACCGGGCGGCGGAACAGCGCCTCCGGGTGGTGGACGAGGTACGTGTCCAGCGGGTCGTCACGGGCGACCAGCACCGCCAGGGCACCCTCGCCGGACCGTCCGGCGCGGCCCGCCTGCTGCCACAGGGAGGCGCGGGTGCCGGGATAGCCGCAGATGAGGACCGCGTCCAGGCCCGACACGTCGATGCCCAGCTCCAGGGCGGTGGTCGCGGCGAGACCCAGGAGCTCCCCGGAGTGCAGGGCCCGCTCCAGGGCGCGCCGCTCCTCGGGAAGGTAACCGCCCCGGTAGGCGGCGACCCTGCGGGCGAGGGAGCGGTCCACCCCGGCGAGCCGCTCCTGCGCGATGACCGAGATCAGCTCCGCCCCCCGCCGGGAGCGGACGAAGGCGACCGAGCGGACGCCCTGCACCGTCAGGTCGGTCAGGAGGTCGGCGGTCTCGGCCGTCGCGGTACGCCGGACGGGGGCGCCGTTCTCCCCTTCCAGTTCGGTGAGCGGCGGCTCCCACAGGGCGAAGACGAGTTCGCCCCGCGGTGAGGCGTCGTCGGCCACCTCGCGGACGGGCAGGCCGGTGAGGCGGCTCGCCGCGACGGCCGGTTCGGCGGCGGTGGCCGAGGCGAGGAGGAACACCGGCTCGGAGCCGTACCGGGCGCACAGTCGGCGCAGCCGCCGCAGCACCTGGGCGACGTGGGAACCGAAGACGCCCCGGTAGGTGTGGCACTCGTCGATCACCACGTAGCGCAGGGCGCGCAGGAAGGAGGACCAGCGCGGGTGGGACGGGAGGACACCCCGATGGAGCATGTCCGGGTTGGTCAGCACGTAGTTCGCGTACTGGCGGACCCACTCGCGCTCCTCGAACGGCGTGTCCCCGTCGTACACGGCCGGGCGGATCCGGTTGCCGAGCGGGGCCGACAGGGCCCGTACGGTGCGCCGCTGGTCCGCGGCCAGCGCCTTGGTGGGGGACAGGTACAGCGCGGTGGCGCCGCGGCCGTCGGCCGCCTCGGAGCCTTCCAGGAGCGCCGACAGGACGGGCGCGAGGTAGGCCAGGGACTTCCCGGACGCCGTCCCCGTGGCGATCACCACCGACTCGCCGTCCAGGGCGTGCTCGGCGGCGGCGGCCTGGTGGGCCCACGGATGGTCGACGCCGAACCGGTGAATGGCGTCGACCACTTCCGGGCGGATGCGGTCGGGCCAGACGGCATGTCGGCCCTCTCTCGGGGGCAAATGCTCCGTATGAGTGATGCGCGCAGCCCGGCCCGCCCGCGCGGCGAGCCGGTCGAGGACCGTACCGGGGGAGGGGCGGGTGTCCCCGTTCCCGGGGGGACGACTGGGGCGGTGATTCCTGGCCATCGGCACCGAGTGTGTCACCGGCGTGACGGACAATGCTCCCAAGGCGTCGTGCATGGCTGCTGGTAAGTGATTGAATGCCATCGCGGCTGGCGATCCGTCCCCTGACTCCGTCGGGGAGACCCGGGGGCGACCGCTCGATAGCAAGGTGCTGGAGGATCCGTGGACCTGTCCCTGTCGACTCGCAATGTGTCCGGCCCTGGTGGCGACCGTATGGTCGTCGAGGTCGGTGGCGAGATTGATGTGTATACCGCGCCCAAGCTGCGCGAGCAGTTGGTCGAGTTGGTGAACGACGGCAGTTACCACCTGGTCGTCGACATGGAGGGCGTGGACTTCCTGGACTCGACCGGCCTCGGCGTCCTGGTCGGCGGGCTGAAGCGCGTGCGTGCCCACGAGGGCTCGCTGCGCCTGGTCTGCAACCAGGAGCGCATCCTGAAGATCTTCCGGATCACGGGCCTGACCAAGGTGTTCCCGATCCACACCACGGTCGACGAGGCCGTGGCCGCCACCGACTGACCGGCGCCGGCGGCGTCCCTCCGCACGGGGCGGACGCCGCCGGTGCCGTTGATGCGCGCCAGGGCATCCCGCGGCTCCGGTGCCCGCCGGCGCCGCGGGCCGGTTCGGGGCTCTGGTGTCCGGAGTGCCGTGCCGGTCCCGGCCCGTGCCCGCCGCCCGGCGGGCCGCGCCGGGCTCCGCCGTGAGCGCCGCCGGGCCGAAGGCCGGGCGGTCGGAAGCCATGGCGGCCGTGCGCCGTCCTGGTTCCGCGCCGGGCTTCCGCCGAGGCCCGCCGTACGGGCGGCTCCGCCCCTCCACCGGCGGAGGCGGGGAAACGGGGCCTCCGGTCCTTCGCGCGGGGCGTGAAGGACCGGCCGCGGGGCATACGGCCCCGAAGGGAGGGCGCGCAGTCCGCACGGCTCCGGAATGCGCCTGGGGCGGTAACGCCGCCGGTGGCCCCGGGTCTCGGGCGGCGCGGATGTGCCGGACGGTTCCGGGGCATCCAGTGGAACGGCAGGGGTGCCGGGCAGTCGGCCCGGACCTCTGGGACGCACGCTCGTACGCGAGGGGGACCGCATGGCCACCGTTGAACTCCGCTTCAGCGCCCAGCCCGAGCACGTCAGGACCGCCCGCCTGGTGGCGGCCGCCGTCGCACGCCGGGCGGGGATCGGGGAAGCGGTGCTGGACGAGGTCAGGCTCGCCGTCGGCGAGGCCTGCTCCCGCGCCGTCGGACTGCACCGCAGCAACGGCGTCACCGCGCCCGTCATGGTGCGGCTCACCGAGGAGGAGAAGGCGTTCTCCATCGAGGTCGGCGACGAGGTGCCCGGCGCCGGTGTCGCGGCCGCCGACGCGGCGGGCGTACCGGGTTCGCGCGGCGGTGCGCCGGCCGGGGACTTCGACGACGCGGAGGGCGAGGACCAGATGGGGCTCGCGGTGATCAGCGGGCTCGTCGACGACGTCGAGGTGTCCGCGGGGGAGCGCGGCGGACTCATTCGGATGAGCTGGTCCAAGACGGATTCCGCAGAACCCCTCTGACGGTTCCCGCGCATCCCCCACACCTTCGCGCTCCCCGGTGAAGGCCCTGCCGAGCAGGGCCTTTTCACTTTCCCGGCGACTTCTCCGGCCCTCGGAGCCCTCCTTCGGGGGGCTTCCGCGCGGATCGGCGCCCCGCCCCGCCGCCACTTCCGGGGGAACGCGCGGAGCGGATCGCTTGCCGCCCGGAAGGATGCGGTTGATCCTGTTTTCCGACGCTCCGTACCGATCGGGCGCCGGTCCCCGGGCCGTCCACGGCCCGGGCTTCGACACCGAGCCCGAGCCCTGACACCGAGCCCGAGCCCTGACACCGAGCCCGAGCCCTGACATCGAGCCCGAGCCCTGACACCGAGGAGGACGAATGGCGGGACTCCTCGGCCCCCAGCGACCCCCCGATCCGGTCTCGCCCCCCGATCCGGCCTCGTCCCTCGATTGGGTCTCGCCTCCCGATCCGGTCTCGTTCCCCGACCCGGTCTCGCCTCCCGATCCGGTCTCGTTCCCCGACCCGGTCTCATCCCTCGACCCGGTCTCATCTCTCGACCCGGTCTCGTCCGCCGCCGCGGTCCTCACCGCGGAGAACCGGATCGTCGTGGTCGTGATCGCCCTCGTCGCACTGGCCGCCCTGTTCGTCGCCCGGCTGCTCGTCCGCCAGGTGCTGGGCGCCGGTGAGGGCACCGAGTCGATGAAGCGGATCGCCGCCGCGATCCAGGAGGGCGCCAACGCCTACCTGGCACGGCAGTTGAGGACCGTGGCCGTGTTCGCGGCCGTCGTCTTCCTGCTGCTCATGCCGCTCCCGGCCGACACCTGGGCGCAGCGGTGGGGGCGTTCGCTGTTCTTCCTCGTCGGCGCGTTCTTCTCCGCCGTCACCGGGTACGTCGGCATGCGCCTGGCCGTGCGGAGCAACGTACGGGTGGCGGCGGCGGCACGCGAGGCCGCTTCGGCGCCGGGCGGGCCGGAGGGGGACGCGGCGGCCGTCTCGCGCAGGGCCATGAGGATCGCCTTCCGCACGGGTGGCGTGGTCGGCATGTTCACCGTCGGCCTCGGCCTGTTCGGCGTCTGCTGCGTCGTCCTCGTCTACGCGGCGGACGCGCCCAAGGTCCTGGAGGGGTTCGGCCTCGGCGCCGCCCTGATCGCCATGTTCATGCGCGTCGGCGGGGGCATCTTCACCAAGGCCGCCGATGTCGGCGCCGACCTGGTCGGCAAGGTCGAGCAGGGCATCCCCGAGGACGACCCGCGCAACGCCGCCACCATCGCCGACAACGTCGGGGACAACGTCGGCGACTGCGCCGGCATGGCCGCCGACCTCTTCGAGTCGTACGCCGTCACGCTGGTCGCCGCGCTCATCCTCGGCAAGGCCGTCTTCGGCGACCTGGGCCTCACCTTCCCGCTCATCGTCCCGGCGATCGGCGTCGTCACCGCGATGATCGGGATCTTCGCGGTCGCGCCCCGGCGCGCCGACCGCGGCGGCATGTCGGCGATCAACCGGGGGTTCTTCCTCTCCGCTGCCGTCTCGCTCGTGCTCGTGGCGGTCGCCGCGTTCGTCCACCTGCCGGCCTCGTTCGCACGGCTGGAGGGCGTCACCGACCCGGCCGTGCGGGCGCACGGCGGCGACCCGCGGGTGGTGGCGCTCGTCGCCGTCGCCATCGGCATCGTCCTCGCCGCGCTGATCCAGCAGCTGACCGGGTACTTCACCGAGCCGAGCCGGCGGCCCGTGAAGGACGTCGGGAGGTCGTCGCTGACGGGCCCCGCCACCGTGGTCCTGGCGGGCGTCTCCCTCGGCCTGGAGTCGGCCGTCTACACCGCGCTGCTGATCGGCCTCGCCGTCTACGGGGCGTTCCTCCTCGGCGGCGCGTCGATCATGCTGGCGCTGTTCGCCGTCGCGCTCGCCGGCACGGGCCTGCTGACCACCGTCGGCGTCATCGTCGCGATGGACACCTTCGGGCCCGTCTCCGACAACGCGCAGGGCATCGCCGAGATGTCCGGCGACGTCCGGGGCGCTGGCGCGCAGGTCCTCACCGACCTGGACGCGGTCGGCAACACCACCAAGGCGATCACCAAGGGCATCGCCATCGCCACGGCGGTCCTCGCGGCCTCGGCGCTGTTCGGCTCGTACCGGGAGACCATCACCGCCACCGCCGCGGACGTGGGCGCCCGGGCCACCGGGACGACGCTCAGCATGGACATCTCGCGGCCCGACAACCTTGTCGGCCTCGTCCTCGGCGCCGCGGTCGTCTTCCTCTTCTCCGGCCTGGCCGTCAACGCCGTGTCCCGGTCGGCGGGATCGGTGGTGTACGAGGTGCGCCGCCAGTTCCGCGACCACCCGGGGATCATGGACCGCACGGAGAAACCGGAGTACGGGCGCGTCGTCGACATCTGCACCAGGGACGCCCTGCGCGAGCTGGTGACACCGGGCCTCCTGGCCGTGACGGCGCCCATCGCGGTCGGCTTCGCCTTCGGCGTGGGCGCGCTCGGCGCCTACCTCGCGGGCGCCATCGCCACCGGTCTGCTGATGGCGGTCTTCCTGGCGAACTCGGGCGGTGCCTGGGACAACGCCAAGAAGCTGGTCGAGGACGGCCACCACGGCGGCAAGGGCAGCGAGGCCCACGCCGCGACGGTGATCGGCGACACGGTCGGCGATCCCTTCAAGGACACCGCGGGCCCGGCGATCAACCCGCTGCTCAAGGTCATGAACCTGGTGGCGCTGCTCATCGCCCCCGCCGTCGTCCGGCTGGACCACGGCGCGGGCGGCGGCACCGGCGTGCGCGTGGGTGTGGCGGCCGTCGCGCTCCTGGTCGTCGTCGCGGCGGTGTACGCGTCCAAGCGCCGCTCCGTCGGCGGCGCCGACGGGGACACGCCCGGGCGCGTCCCCGGGCCCCCGGACGAGGCGGCCCCCGTCCGGTGACGGCCCGGCCCCCCGACGTGATGCCCGGTCAGGCGCCCCGCCGCGGGCCGGCGCCGGACCGCGGGAGCCCGGTGCCGGGCCGTCCCGGTGAGCCTTCTCTCTCTTGATGCTCTTGATGCAAACGGTGAAAAAGCGTACGTAGCGGTCGGGCGGCACGCCGGGGCCACCCGGTCGGCGTGTATGTTCCGGGGCCGAGAGCCTCGGAAGGGACCGATCCGGTGAACAAGAAGCTTGCAGCCGCGCTGTCCGGTGGTGCGGTGCTGGTACTCGCGCTGTCGGGCTGCAGCGACGACCAAGTCGACGACGAGGGCAAGAAGGTGGAGGCCTGGGCGAAGACCTTCTGCGACCAGGCGAAGCCGCAGATCCAGAAGCGGGCCGACGCCCAGCAGACCATCATCTCGACGGCCGCGGACGGCAAGCCCGCCGACGTCCAGGCGGCGGACTCGAAGGCGTTCCAGGACATCGCCGACACGGACAAGGCGCTCGCCAAGGCGGTCGAGAGCGCCGGCGTCCCGCCCGTCGAGAACGGCGAGAAGCTCCGGCAGGACGCCGTCAAGGAACTCAACGCCACCGCCGCCGCCTACGAGGGGCTGAGGAAGCAGGTCGACGCCCTCGACCCCACCGACCAGCAGAAGTTCGCCGAAGGCCTGCAGGACGTCGCGAAGGGCCTGAAGCGCATCGAGAAGATGGACCAGGACGCGCTGGCCAAGCTCCAGACCGGCGAGTTGGGCAAGGCCATGGCCGCGCAGCCGGGCTGCCGGAAGGTCGAGGCGTCCGCCGCGCCCACCACGACCAGCGGCCCCGCCGCCCGGCCCGGCGCCTCGTCCGCCCCGGACCCGTCCGGCTCCCCCTCGGAGGGCGCCTCCGCCTCCGGCCGGGCGTCGGCGGAGCCCTCCGGATCGGCGGGGTCCTCCACGTCGGCGAAGCCCTCCGGGTCGGCGAGCGCCGGTTCCGAGTAGCGGCGCGCGCCCGATCCGTCCGGCCCGGCCGTCCACAGGGCGGCCGGGCCGTTCGTCATCACCGGTGGCGCCGGTCACAATGGGCGTTGTGAGTACGACCATCCCGACCACCGGCCTCCCGGTGCCCGACCGCGCCGACCGCCTGCGCGCCGCCCTCCTGGACGCGGGCTTCACCGCCGACGGGCTCCTCGACCGGCTCGGCGCGTCCGCCTACGCCGCCCTCGCCCGCAGCGAGACGGTGCCCGCCCTGCGCGCCACCCGCGGGGACGGACCGCTGGACACCCTCGTCCGGCTGTTCCTGCTCCAGCGGGAGGCGCCGTACGAACGGGCCCGCGCCGCCCTCCCGCTGGACGAGGCGCTCGCGGACGGCTGGGTGGCGCGGGACGGCGACGGCGTCCGCGCCACGGTCGACGTGCGCCCGTACGGCGGCCCCGACGGCGAGGACTGGTACATCGTCTCCGACCTCGGGTGCGCCGTGGGCGGCGCGGGCGGGGCCGGCGGCCGGGGCGAGGGCGTCGTCCTCGGGGTCGGCGGCGCGTCCACCACGCTCGCCGGGATCACCGTGCGCGCCCCCGTCGCCTCCGCGCTGGACCTCGGCACCGGTTCCGGCATCCAGGCGCTGCACGCCGCCCGGCACGCCACGCGGGTGACGGCGACGGACCTCAACCCGCGGGCGCTGGGGTTCACCCGGCTGACGCTCGCGCTGTCCGGCGCGCCGGAGGCCGACCTGAGGGCCGGTTCGCTGTTCGAGCCGGTCGCCTCGGAGACGTACGACCTGATCGTGTCGAACCCGCCGTTCGTCATCTCCCCGGGCGCCCGGCTCACGTACCGGGACGGCGGGATGGGTGGCGACGACCTGTGCCGCACCCTCGTCCAGCAGGCCGGGGAGCGGCTCAACGACGGCGGGTACGCGCAGTTCCTGGCCAACTGGCAGCACGTGGAGGGGGAGGACTGGAAGGACCGCGTCCGCTCGTGGGTGCCGCGCGGCTGCGACGCGTGGATCGTCCAGCGGGAGGTCCAGGACGTCACCCAGTACACGGAGTTGTGGTTGCGGGACGCCGGGGACCACCGGGCCGCCCCGGAGGAGTACCGGGCGCGGTACGAGGCGTGGCTCGACGAGTTCGAGGAGCGCGGGACCAGGGCGGTCGGCTTCGGCTGGATCACCCTGCGGAAGTCCGGCGCGGCCGAGCCGTCCGTCCTCGTCGAGGAGTGGCCGCACCCGGTCGAGCAGCCGCTCGGCGAGACCGTGCGGGCGCACTTCGCCCGCCAGGACTACCTCCGGTCGCGGGACGACGCGGCCCTGCTCGCCGACCGCTTCGTGCTCGCGCCCGAGGTGGTGCAGGAGCAGGTGGGACTGCCGGGCGCGGAGGACCCCGAGCACGTCGTCCTGCGGCAGAACCGCGGGATGCGGCGGGCGACCAGGGTCGACGCGGTCGGCGCCGGGTTCGCCGGGGTCTGCGACGGCACGCTCGAAGCGGGCCGCATCCTGGACGCCATCGCCCAGCTGATGGGCGAGGACCCGGTCCTGCTGCGGGACCGCACGCCCCGGGCGATCCGCCTCCTCGTGGAGGAGGGCTTCCTGGAGCCCGCGCGGCCGGAGGCGCGGGACCGGCCCGGCGCCGGGTGAGCCCCCGCCGGTAGGGATGTGGGCCGTGCCCGGCCGCCCCGCGAGGTCCGGGTGCCGGCGCGGCGGGCGCGTACGGGGCGGCCCGGCCGTTCCCGTCCGGCCGTCCCCGCCCGGCCGGGTGCCGGTTCCGGCCGGCGCCCGGATGCCGGCGCGGCATCCGCGGTACTCCGGCCCCGCTCCCGGCACCCCGGCCGTCCGGCGCCCGATCCCCGGCCCCGGCCAGAGATGTATAATGGAAGGNNNGNNGCCCCCGCCGGTCCGCCGCACCCGGCAGCGGGGACGGCGGCCGCCGGGACGTGCCGAGCGCCGACGGCACGCGGGGTGAACCGGGCCACAGCCGCCCCTTCCGCACCGGGACCGGCGCGGTGTCCCGGGCCTCCGGCGGACGGCGTTCCGGCGGGCNCNCGCCCGGCNCNGTCCCGGCCCGCCGCGGCCCGCCGGGCACGCGTCCGAGCAGGGCGAACCGGGCGGGTCCGGCGCCCGGGACGGCCCGGCGGACGACCGGCCGCGCCCCGCGGGACGGCCCCGACCGGAACGCGGGCCTCCGCGTCGTGAGGGGAGTCCGGGCGGCAGGAAGGGCGGAAGTCGGGTTACCGTTCGAGTGGCCGTTGCGGGCTTTCGCCGTTTGACACGGGGGCGGGTTGTACCGTCACACTCCGCAGCGACAGCAGCGTCACAGCCGCGGCGCAGCGCCCGCGGCGCCCGTGGTGCGCCCCAGGTGGGGCCGCACCGCGCCGTACACGCACCGAGCACCGACCGGAGAGAAGAGCGAAGAGTTGTCCCCGACACGCGAGACCGCACAGGGCGGCCGCCGACTCGTCATCGTCGAGTCGCCTGCCAAGGCGAAGACGATCAAGGGTTACCTCGGCCCCGGCTATGTCGTCGAGGCGAGCGTCGGGCACATCCGCGACCTCCCCAACGGCGCCGCGGAGGTGCCCGAGAGGTACACCGGCGAGGTGCGCCGCCTCGGCGTGGACGTCGAACACGACTTCCAGCCGATCTACGTCGTGAACGCCGACAAAAAAGCCCAGGTCAGGAAGTTGAAGGAGCAGCTCGCCGAGTCCGACGAGCTGTACCTGGCCACCGATGAGGACCGCGAGGGCGAGGCCATCGCGTGGCACCTCCTGGAAGTCCTCAAGCCCAAGGTCCCCGTCCACCGGATGGTCTTCCACGAGATCACCAAGGACGCGATCCAGCAGGCCGTCGCCAATCCCCGCGAGCTGAACAAGCGGATGGTCGACGCCCAGGAGACCCGCCGCATCCTGGACCGGCTGTACGGCTACGAGGTCTCGCCGGTCCTGTGGAAGAAGGTCATGCCCCGGCTCTCGGCCGGCCGCGTGCAGTCCGTCGCCACCCGGCTCGTCGTCGAGCGGGAGCGGGAGCGCATCGCCTTCCGCTCCGCCGAGTACTGGGACCTCACCGGCACCTTCGGCACCGGCCGGGCCGGCGACCCCTCCGACCCGTCGACCCTGACGGCCCGCCTCGCCTCGGTCGACGGCCGCCGCGTCGCCCAGGGCCGCGACTTCGGCCCGGACGGCCGCCTGAAGGACGAGCGGGTCCTCCACCTCGACGAGGCGGGCGCCCGCTCCCTGGCCGCCGCGCTCGCCGGCACGGGGTTCGCCGTCCGCTCGGTCGAGTCCAAGCCGTACCGCCGCTCCCCGTACGCGCCGTTCCGCACCACGACCCTCCAGCAGGAGGCGAGCCGCAAGCTCGGCTTCGGCGCGAAGGCGACGATGCAGGTCGCGCAGAAGCTGTACGAGAACGGCTTCATCACCTACATGCGCACGGACTCCACGACGCTCTCCGACACGGCCGTCGCCGCCGCCCGCGCGCAGGTCACGCAGTTGTACGGCGCCGACTACCTGCCGGACGCGCCGCGCACGTACGCCGGGAAGGTCAAGAACGCGCAGGAGGCGCACGAGGCGATCCGCCCCTCCGGGGACCGCTTCCGCACGCCCGCCGAGACCGGGCTGACCGGTGACCAGTTCCGGCTGTACGAGCTGATCTGGAAGCGGACCGTCGCCTCCCAGATGAAGGACGCCGTCGGCGACTCCGTCACCGTCCGGATCGGCGGCCGGTCCGCCGACGGCCGGGACGCCGAGTTCACCGCCTCCGGCAAGACGATCACCTTCCACGGCTTCATGAAGGCGTACGTCGAGGGCGCCGACGACCCGAACGCCGAGCTCGACGACCGCGAGCGCCGCCTCCCGCAGGTCGCCCAGGGCGACGCGCTGACCGCCGAGGAGATTGCGGCGGACGGCCACGCCACCAAGCCGCCGGCCCGCTACACCGAGGCGTCGCTGGTCAAGGAGCTGGAGGAGCGCGAGATCGGCCGCCCGTCGACGTACGCGTCGATCATCGGCACGATCCTGGAGCGCGGCTACGTCTTCAAGAAGGGCACGGCGCTCGTCCCGTCGTTCCTCTCCTTCGCCGTGGTCAACCTGCTGGAGAAGCACTTCGGCCGGCTCGTCGACTACGACTTCACCGCGAGGATGGAGGACGACCTCGACCGCATCGCCCGGGGCGAGGCCCAGGCCGTGCCGTGGCTGAAGCGGTTCTACTTCGGCGAGGGCGCGCAGGCGGCCGGTGGCGGCGCCGCCGACGCGGGCAACGGCGACGGCGACCACCTCGGCGGCCTGAAGGAGCTGGTCACGGACCTGGGGGCGATCGACGCCCGGGAGATCTCCTCCTTCCCCGTCGGCAACGGCATCGTGCTGCGCGTCGGGCGCTACGGCCCGTACATCGAGCGCGGCACGAAGGACGAGGAGGGCCACCAGCGCGCGGACGTCCCCGCCGACCTGGCGCCCGACGAGCTGTCCGTGGAGTACGCGGAGGAACTGCTCGCCAAGCCGAGCGGCGACTTCGAGCTGGGCACCGACCCGGCGACCGGCCACACGATCGTCGCCAGGGAGGGCCGCTACGGCCCGTACGTCACGGAGGTCCTGCCCGAGGGCACCCCGAAGACCGGCAGGAACGCGGTGAAACCGCGCACGGCCTCCCTCTTCAAGTCGATGTCCGTGGACACGGTGACCCTCCAGGACGCGCTCAGGCTGATGTCGCTGCCGCGCGTCGTCGGCACGGACCCCGAGGGCGTCGAGATCACCGCGCAGAACGGCCGCTACGGCCCGTACCTCAAGAAGGGCACCGACTCGCGGTCGCTGGAGAGCGAGGAGCAGCTCTTCACGATCACGCTGGAGGAGGCCCTCGCGATCTACGCCCAGCCGAAGCAGCGCGGCCGCGCCGCCGCCAAGCCGCCGCTGAAGGAGCTGGGCAACGACCCGGTGAGCGAGCGCCCCGTCGTGGTCAAGGACGGCCGCTTCGGGCCGTATGTGACGGACGGCGAGACGAACGCGACGCTGCGCAGCGGCGACAGCGTGGAGACGATCACACCGGAGCGGGGCTTCGAACTGCTCGCCGAGAAGCGGGCCAAGGGTCCGGCGAAGAAGACCGCCAAGAAGGCCCCGGCCAAGAAGACGGCGGCGAAGAAGACTACGGCGGTGAAGAAGACCGCCGCCAAGAAGACGGCCGCCAAGAAGACGGCTGCGAAGACGACGGCGGCTAAGACCGCGGCGGCGAAGAAGACCGCCGCCGCGAAGAAGACCGCTGCGGCCGGGACGACGGCGACCGGGACGACGGCGACCGGGAGGACCGCCGCCCCCGACGCGTAGGCGGGGCCGGGGNNCCCGGGCGGCGGAGGGGCCGGCGGGTGCGCCGGTCCGCCGCCCGCTGACCGGGCCCGGACCGGCGCCCCGCCTGCCGGTTCCGCGCGCCCGGCCGGGACGTATGAGGTCCGGCCGGGGCGGATAGGCTGAGGGGATGACGCGAGCCGAGCAGCCAACGGCCCTGGGCCCCACCTCAGATCCCGAAGTCTCCGACGCCGCACTCGCCGCGGACTCCCGCGAGCGCGCCGTACGGGCACTGCTGCGCAACCCGCCGCTGCGCCGGCTGTGGACCGCGTCGCTCGCCGGCGGCGTCGCCGACGCCCTCGCCCTGCTCGTCCTGGTCCTCCTGACCGTGCGGGCGGCCGTGGCGGAGGGGACGTTCGGCGGCGGAGTGCGCGGCGCGGCCTTCGCCGTCGCCGCCGTCCTCGGCGTCCGTGCGCTGTCCACCCTGCTCCTCGGCGCCGTGCTGCTCGGCCCGATGAGCGGCCTCGTCGCCTCCGGCGGCTCCCTCGACCGCCGCTGGACCATGATCGCCGCGGACGGCGTGCGGGTCGCGCTGCTGGTCGTCGCGCCCCTCTGGATCGTCTGGACCCCCGCGCAGGCCGTCCTCCTGCTCCTGGTCACGGTCTTCCTGGCCGGTGCCGCCGAGCGGTTCTGGACCATCGCCGGGGAGAGCGCCGCCCCCGCCCTGCTCCCGCCCCCGCCCGCCGAGGGCGCCGCCGTACGGCCGCTGCCGGACCACCTGGGCGCGCTGCGCCGCCTCTGGCTGCGCACCGGCTTCGCCGCCGTCCCGCTGGCCGCCGCCGTCCTGCTGGTCACGGCCCTCGCCGGCAGGCTGCTGGCGCTCGGCGTCGACTGGTTCGAGACGCACCGGGCGGCGCTCGGCTCGTACGCCGCGGCCGGGCTGTTCGCCGGTTCCCTGGCGATCCTGTACTTCCTCCAGGTGCCCGACGCGCAGACCCCCCGCCCCCGCTCCCCGCTGGAGGGCCTGCGCCGGCCCTCCACGGGCGCGGGGCCGGAGAAGGGCCGCACGGGCGCCATACCGCTGCTCGTCCTCGCCTGCGCCGCCGTCGCCGGGGCGATCGCCTCCGCCGCGGCCGTCGCCGTGCTCCACGCCGCCGAGCTGGGCGGCGGCCCCGTGACGTACGCGCTGCTCGTCCTCGCCCTGACCGGGGGCACGGGCCTGGGCGTCCGCGCCGCCCGCCGCGTCCTGCCCGCCCTGTCCCGGCGCCGGCTCCTTGCCCTGGCGACCGCCGTCACCGGGATCGTGCTGCTCGTGACGGGACTGGTCCCCGACACGGCGACCGTGCTGTTCCTCGCGCTCGCCGCCGGACTGTCGGCCGGTGTCGCCGCGAACGTCGGGCACACGCTGATCGACCAGGAGACCGAGGAGTTCCGCAAGCCGCGCCTGACCGAGCACCTCCACGCCGTCGTACGGGTGGCCGTGGTGCTCGGCGCGCTCGCCGCGCCCCTGCTCGCCGCGGCCATCGGCCCGCGCCGCCTCGCCGGCGGGGACGTCGTCCTCGCGCACGGCGGCGCCGCCTTCACCCTGATGCTGGTCGGCGCGCTGCTGCTGCCCGTCGCCGCGCTCGTCCTCGCCAGGACCGACGACCGGTCGGGCGTGCCGCTCCGCCGCGACCTGCGCGACGCGCTGCGCGGCGCCGACCCGGCGCAGGCCCCGGCTCCCACCGGTTTCTTCCTCGCCCTCGAAGGCGGTGACGGCGCCGGCAAGTCCACGCAGGTCGCGGCGCTCGCCGAGTGGATCCGCGCGAAGGGCCACGAGGTGGTCGTCACCCGCGAGCCGGGCGCCACGCCCGTCGGCAAGCGGCTCCGCTCGATCCTGCTGGACGTCTCCTCCGCCGGGCTCTCCCACCGCGCGGAGGCCCTGCTGTACGCCGCCGACCGCGCCGAGCACGTCGACTCGCTGGTCCGCCCCGCCCTGGAGCGCGGCGCCGTCGTCATCTCCGACCGGTACATCGACTCGTCCGTCGCCTACCAGGGCGCCGGCCGGGACCTCTCCCCGACGGAGATCGCCCGCATCTCCCGCTGGGCGACCGGCGGGCTCGTCCCGCACCTGACGGTGCTGCTGGACGTGTCGCCGGAGACGGCGCGCGAGCGGTTCACGGAGGCGCCGGACCGGCTGGAGTCGGAGCCGGCGGAGTTCCACGCGCGGGTGCGGGCCGGTTTCCTCGCCCTCGCGGCCGCCGACCCCGCCCGGTACCTCGTCGTGGACGCGGGCCGGGAGCCGGAGGCCGTCACCACCGTCGTGCGCCACCGGCTCGACCAGATGCTGCCGCTGTCCGAGGCCGAGGTGAGGGCCCTGGAGGAGGCGCGGCGCAAGGCCGAGGAGGAGGCCCGCCGCAGGGCGGAGGAGGAGGCGCGGCGCAAAGCCGAGGAGGAGCGCCTGGAGCGGGAGCGCCAGGAGCAGCTCGCCAGGCTGCGCGCCGAGGAGGAGGAGCGCAAGCGCCGCGAGGAGGAGGAGGCCCGGCGCCGCGAGGCCGAGCGGCAGGCCGAGGAGGCCCGCCAGCGCGCGGCCGAGGCGCGCAGGCTCGCCGAGGAGGAGCGCGCCCGGCGCGAGGCCGAGGAGCGCGCCCGGCACGAGGAGCAGGAGCGGCTGCGCAAGCGCGCCGAGGAGGAGGCCCGGCTCCGCGCCGAGGCCGAGGAACGGCGCCGCGAGAAGCAGCGCAAGGCCGAGGAGGCCCTGCTGCGCGCGGAGGAGGCCCGCCGCCGGGCCGTGGCCGAGGCCCGGGCGGCAGCGGCCGCCGCCGCGGCCGCCGAGCAGGCCGAGAGGGCACGGCAGGCGGAACGGGAGCAGCAGGCCGCACCGGCCGTGTCGCCGCACGACGTGACGGTGCCGACCCCGGTCGTCCGGCCCGACGACCCCACCCGGCCCCTGCCCGCGCCCCGCATCAGCATGCGCAAGGACGACGAGGAGACGCAGCGCATCGACATGCGCAAGGACGACCGGGAGACCCGGCCCGTCGACATGCGCAAGGACGGGGAGCCCGCGGTCCGCCCGGAGGAGGAGACCCGGCCCATCGACATGCGCAAGGACGGCCCCGCCCCGGACCTCGCCGAGACGGCGGTCCTGCCGCCCGTACGGGACGAGCGGCCGGACGACCGGGTGCCGCCCGGTTTCTTCCGCGACGAGGTCGCGCCCGGGACGGCGCCCGGGCCCGCCGGGGCCGACGACCGGACCCGCGAGCTGCCCCAGGTCGACGAAGGGGGCAGGCCGCGGCGCGGGCGCCCCGACTGGGCGGAGGAGACCCCGCTGGACGACCTGCCGTCCCTGGCCGACGAACTCCTCGGCGGTCAGGACGACGAGACCGACGAGGGCCGGGGACGCCGCCGCTGAGGCCCGGACGGCGCGGCCGGCCGGGCACCGCGCGCGGCCGGCTTCGCCCCGTTCCGGCGGAGCGGGGCGGCGCTGTCAGAGGGCTCGGCCACAATGGGTGGCCCGGGAGAGGCCCGGGACGAGGAGAAGGCGGTGACCCGTGCCCGTATGGGACGACCTGGTGGGCCAGGAGCGCGTCCGGACGCAGCTCGCCGCCGCCGCGCGTGACGCGGACGCCCTCGTCACGGCCGGGTCCCGGGGCACCGAGCCGCCCGAGGCGGCCACGTCGAGCATGACGCACGCCTGGCTGTTCACCGGGCCGCCCGGCGCCGGCCGGGACACCGCCGCCCGCTGCTTCGCGGCCGCCCTCCAGTGCGTCAGCCCCGACCGGGCACTCGGCGGGGAACCGGGCTGCGGCTTCTGCGACGGCTGCCACACCGCCCTGATCGGCACCCACGCCGACGTGGAGGTCGTCCGCACGGACCTGCTGTCCATCGGCGTCAAGGAGACCCGCGACCTCGTCCGGCGCGCACAGCTCTCCCCGGCTGTCGGCCGCTGGCAGGTCATCCTCCTGGAGGACGCCGACCGCCTCACCGAAGGCGCCGGGAACGTCCTGCTGAAGGCCGTCGAGGAGCCCGCACCCCGTACGGTCTGGCTGCTGTGCGCGCCGTCCCTGGAGGACGTGCTGCCCACGATCCGCTCCCGCTGCCGGCACCTCACGCTGCGCACCCCGCCGGTGGACGCCGTCGCCGACGTGCTCGTACGCCGGGACGGCGTCGACCCGGAGACGGCCGCCGCCGCCGCCCGCGCCACCCAGGGCCACATCGACCGCGCCCGCCGCCTCGCCACCGACGAGCGCGCCCGCGCCCGCCGCGCCGCCGTCCTCACCCTGCCCCTCCGCGTGCAGGACGTGGGCGCGTGCCTCAAGGCGGCCCAGGAGCTGATCGACGCCGCGGCGGAGGACGCCAAGCACCTCGCCGAGGAGACCGACGTCAAGGAGACCGACGAGCTGAAGGCGGCGCTCGGCGGGGGACAGGGCGGACGCATGCCGCGCGGCACGGCGGGCGCGATGAAGGAGCTGGAGGACCGGCAGAAGCGCCGCAGGACCCGTACGCAGCGCGACAGCCTGGACCTCGCCCTCGGCGACCTGACCGGTTTCTACCGGGACGTCCTCGCCCTCCAGCTCGGCACGCGCACGGCGATCGCCAACGAGGACGTGCGCGACGCCCTCGACCGGATCGCCCGCGACAGTACGCCCGAGTCGACCCTGCGGCGGATAGAGGCCGTCCTCGCCTGCCGCGAGGCCCTCGACCGGAACGTGGCGCCGCTCCTCGCCGTGGAGGCCATGACCATGGCCCTGCGCGCCGGCTGACCCCTACGGGCAGGACTCGCCCGGGTGCCCGACGCGGCGGACCGGCCGCCCTGCGGCGCAGGGACCGCCCACGTCCGGCGGCCCGGTCGCGGACGACCGCGCTCCGGAGCCGGCCGGCGCGTACGGGCGGGGTCCGTCCGGGCGCCTGGCGGGCCGCCGGTGGACGGCCCCGATCCGGGGCGGTCGCCCGGTGCGAAGGGGAACCGCCCACGTCCGGCGGCCCGGTGCCGGACGGTCGGCATCCGGGCCGACCGGCGCGTACGGGCCCCCCGGGCGGCCGGTGGCTCGCTCGTGGGCGGCCTGCGCGTATCGGCAACCCCGGGCGGCCGGTGGCTCGCTCGTGGGCGGCCGGTGGCGGCCTGCGCGTATCGGCAGGAGCGGTACGGACGCCGGACGGACCGCTCGCCGACGGCCACCGCCCGGGCGGCCGGGAGCCGCGCAGGCGCCGGGCGGACCGCTCACGGACGGGCGGCTTCCCGTCGGACTGGCCCGTATGGGTGGGAGCCGCGTGGCCGCCCGGCTGGACTGGCCCGTACGGGTGGGAGCCACGCGGTCGTCCCGCCGGACTGGCCCGTACGGGTGGGAGCCGCGCGGCCGCCCGGACGCCCAGGGTGACGATGCCGCTACGCTCCGTTGGATGCGCCTACGCCGTACGCCCCGCCCGTTCGCCTCCGCCGTCGCGCTCGCCCTGGTCCTCGCGGGGGGCTGCGCCGAGAGCGGCGCCCCCGCGGGCGCCCTGGCGCCCCGCGCCACCGCACCCGCCGTCTCCGCCGTCGCCGCCCCGCCGGACGCGGTGGCGCTCCGCCCGTACTACAGCCAGCGGCTGCGCTGGCGCGCCTGCGGGACGCCGGGCTTCCAGTGCGCCACGCTCAGGGCGCCCCTCGACTACGCACGGCCGGACGGAGCGCGGATCGACCTCGCCGTCGCCCGCGCCAAGGCCACCGGGCCCGGCAGGCGACTCGGTTCCCTGCTGGTCAACCCGGGCGGCCCCGGCGGCTCCGCCGTCGACTACCTCCAGGGGTACGCCGGGCTCGCCTACCCCGCCCCGGTCCGCGCCCGGTACGACATGGTCGCCCTGGACCCGCGCGGGGTGGCCCGCAGCGAGCCGGTCCGGTGCCTCGACGGACCGGCCATGGACGCGCACACGCAGGTCGACCCGACCCCGGACGACCGGCGGGAGACCACCCTGCTCACCGAGTCCCTCAAGCGGTTCGCCTCGTCCTGCGCGAAGAGGTCCGGCCGGATCCTGCCGCACGTGTCCACCGTGGAGGCGGCCCGCGACATGGACCTCCTGCGGGCCGCCCTCGGCGACCAGAAGCTCACCTACGTCGGCGCTTCGTACGGGACGTTCCTCGGCGCCACCTACGCCGAACTGTTCCCGTCCCGCACCGGCCGCCTCGTCCTCGACGGCGCCGTGGACCCCTCCCTCACCGCCGACCGGATGAGCCTCGACCAGACGGCCGGCTTCGACACGGCCTTCCGCGCCTTCGCCGCCGACTGCGTGACCCGCTCCGGCTGCCCCCTCGGCACCACGTCGGTGCGGGACGCCACCGCCCGCATGAGGGCGTTCCTCGCCCGGCTGGACCGCGCACCGGTCCCCACCGGCCAGGACCGGCCCCTCGGCGAGGCCCTCGCCACGATCGGCGTCATCACCGCCATGTACGACGAGGCCGCCTGGCCCCGGCTCCGCACCGCCCTCACACGCGCCATGGGCGGTGAGGGCTCCGGCCTCCTCGCCCTCGCCGACACCTACCACGAACGCGACAAGGGCGGCGGCTACTCCAACCTCATGTCCGCCAACGCCGCCGTGAACTGCCTGGACCAGCCGCCCGCCTTCACCACCCCCGAAGCGGTCGCCGCCGCCGTGCCGTCCTTCGAGAAGGCGTCCCCCGCCTTCGGCCGCAGCCTGGCTTGGGCATCCCTGACCTGCGCGTACTGGCCCGCCAAGGCCACCGGCACCCCGCACCGCATCACCGCCGAGGGGGCGCCCCCGATCGTCGTCGTCGGCACGACCCGCGACCCGGCCACCCCCTACAAGTGGGCCCGCTCCCTCGCCGCCCAGCTCTCCTCCGGCACCCTCCTCACCTACGACGGCGACGGCCACACCGCGTACGGCCGCGGCAGCGCCTGCGTCGACACCGCGATCAACACCTACCTCCTGGAGGGCACGCCCCCGCCCCCGTCCACGCGCTGCCGCAGGTCGTAGGCCCCGAAAGGGGCGTGCGTGAGCACCCCCTCCACCTGTGTAGACTTGTGCTCGCTGCTGCACCCCCAGGGGAGCGCGCGGCGCGCCGCCTTAGCTCAGTTGGCCAGAGCAACGCACTCGTAATGCGTAGGTCTCGGGTTCGAATCCCGAAGGCGGCTCAGAGAAGAAACGGCAGGTCAGATGCCGTAAACGATGGGCCCCCGGAAGATCCTTCCGAGGGGCCCATATGCATTTAGTACACGTGGATCTGATCACCCGGACGGTGTGAGCGGCGCACCGGCCATCGCCAGGACGACCTTTCGGCCCGCGTCCGGCGGTGCGTCGGCGATCTCGTCCAGCTGGTCCGGGGACAGGGGCCCGTGGACGTTCGGGGTCGTCGGCGCGTCCTCGTGCCCGCGCATCGTGCGCTGCGGCGCGGTCGAGGCGGG
The DNA here is from genome assembly GCF_023614315.1 of Streptomyces sudanensis. NCBI lineage: Bacteria > Bacillati > Actinomycetota > Actinomycetes > Kitasatosporales > Streptomycetaceae > Streptomyces > Streptomyces sudanensis. The sequence goes on from NZ_CP095474.1 coordinate 3,316,058, forward strand.
GAGCGACCGGAGCGACCGGAGTGACCGGAGCGAGTGGGACGGCGGGCTCAGCGGATGATCCGCGCGCACAGGTGCTCCAGCCGATCGCGGGACGACTTCAGCAGTTCCTCGTCGTTCGTCTCTTCGGCCGCGACCACGACCATCAGTGCCGCGATGTCCAGTTCGTAGAGGTCCAGGAGCCTCTCCCGGCGCCCGACATCGGCGTCGCCGATTCCGTATCCGGTCCGGAAAGCCTCCGTGAACAGCCCGCAGAAGCGGATCCGCGCCAGTTCGAGCCAGGGGTCACCCGTGATGGCGTTCGCGACGTCGATCACCGCCGTGATCCGCCCGCCTCGTACGCAGAGGTTGGGCGGCCTCAGATCGAGGTGCAGCAGGACGTCCGCCTGCCCCGGGCCGTTCGGCACCCCGGCCGCGCACCGGGACAGCAGCGTCTCCACCGGCAGCCGGGGGCAGTACCTCTCCGCGGCACGCAGACGGTCCGCGACGCGCTCGAGGACGTAGGAACGCCACGACTCCTGCGGCCGTCCGACCGTCGTGCCCGGGCGGATGGAGTGGATCGCCCGCGTGATCCGGCCGAGTTCGTGCTGCTGGTCCTCGTTCAGTTCGTCGGTCGGCCGGTGGTCGACGTGTTCGCACAGCATCCAGGAAACGCCCTGCGAACCGCCGCGCCGCCGCCAGGCGAGGACGGACGGAGCGGGTACACCCGCCTCGCGCAGCAGGCCGAGGACGTTCACTTCCTTGGCGAGGACGTCGGCGAAGTCGACCGTCCCCTCGTAGGAGGTCGGCAGGACTTCGTGGCGGGGGGAGCGCACGACTCCGACGATCCCGCCGTCGCGGCGGCGGGCGAGGTCGGCGAAGTAATCCACTCCTTCCCGCCACGGAAGGACACGGATGCCGCCGTCGCCGAGGGCGCGGCGGACTTCCCGTTCGAGGGTGGCGGTGCGCTCTGCTTCCGTCCTCATCGTCCTCCGTTGTCCTCCGTCCTCCGTCGTCCTCCGTCGTCGTCGGGCCGACACCGGTTCACCGGGACGGGCCGGGCGGTCGCGCCGGTAATCCCCGGTAACGGCGTAGGCGCCCCGAACCGCTGCCGGCCCGGTCGCGGCATCGTCCTCGGGGGCCGCCTTCCGGCGACCGCGTCCCGGCCCCGGTCCGGCCCCGGTCCCGGAACGTCTCCGCGGGAAGGCCGAGGTCCCCGTTCGCTTCCGACGCGTGCCGCGCCGAGGTGGACCGGGACGGGTTCGGGGCGCGTCCACGGGAGTTCGGGGCGTCCCCCGGGGCCCGCTCCTCCGCCGCCGCGCGCCGTACCGGGTGTGGCGCGTTCAGTGCCGTGAGTCGTCGGACATCAGTATGCTCGGCCCGCCGGGGGACGGCGACGGGACGGGCGGAGGGCGGGCACCGTGGTGGAGGTCAGCGCCCTGCTGGGGGTGTCCGTGGTCGCGCTCGGCATGGTGCTCACGCCCGGGCCGAACATGGTCTACCTCGTCTCGCGGTCCCTCACCCAGGGCCGCCGGGCCGGGGCCGTCTCGCTCGCCGGGGTCGCCGTCGGCTTCCTCGTCTACCTGGTGGCCACCAACCTCGGCCTGTCCGTGCTGTTCGTCGCGGTGCCGCAGCTCTACCTGGCCGTGAAACTGGCGGGTGCCGCGTACCTCGGCTGGCTCGCCTGGTGCGCGCTGCGGCCCGGCGGGGTGTCCGTCTTCACCCCGCGGGACGTGCCGCCGGACCCGCCGCGCAAGCTGTTCGCCATGGGGCTGGCGACGAGTCTGCTCAACCCCAAGATCGCCATCATGTACCTGTCGCTCATCCCGCAGTTCGTCGAGGTCGAGGACGGGCACGTGCTCGCCCAGGGGTTCGTCCTGGGCGCCGTGCAGATCCTCGTCAGCGTCGGGGTGAACCTGGCGATCGTCATGGCCGCCGGAACCGTCGCCGTGTTCCTGGCCCGCCGTCCCGGCTGGTTGCGGGTCCAGCGGTACGCCATGGGCGGTGTGCTGGGCGCGCTCGCCGTCGGCCTCGCCACCGACACCTCCGCGCCGCGCGCCGCGCACTGACCGGTTCGCACCGCCTGCCGTCGGCCGCCGCGTCCCGGAGTGCTCCGCCGCGTGTGCCGGGCGCGTCGCGTGTCCCGGGTGCGCCACGCCGTGCATCGGCCGGCGGGCCGGACGCGGGCCGGGCGGGTGTCAGCCGGTCCAGAAGTCCCACCAGCGGGTCAGGACGAGCATGCCGATGCACCCGAGGTGCAGGGCGGGCGGCGCCCAGGGGAAGTCGCCGAGGAAGCGCCGCACCCCATACGGGGCGGGCAGTCGGCCGTGCCGCGCGTTCTCCGCGGTGACGTGCCAGAACATCACGATCGTCGCGGCCCAGGCGAGGCAGCACCACAGGCACAGGGCGTTGATCTCGTACAGGGACTGCCACATCAGCCAGGTGCAGAAGCCGACCCCGAAGAGCGTTCCCGCGTTGAGGCCCAGCCAGAACCAGTCCCGGGGGCGGGCGCCCGCCAGCAGTCCGGCGCCGATCGCGACGACCACGCCGTACGCGACGAGGCCGAGCATCGGGTTCGGGAACCCGAACACCGTCGCCTGCTCGCTCTTCATGACGCTGCCGCACGACACGACGGGGTTGAGGCTGCACCCGGGCGTGAAGTGGGGGTCCTGAAGCAGCCTGAACTTGTCGAGTGTGATCACCCAGGAGGCGAGCACCCCCGCCGCGCCGGTCACCACCAGCAGCCAGCCGAGGGCGCGGCCCGGACCCGCCGCGCCGCCCTCCGCCGGTGGTGCGGCGGGGCGTGCGTGGGCGGGCGCGGGCCGCGTGTGCGGGTCGCGGGTCATCGTCATGGGTCCCACCGGTCCTCTCGTCGGGGTCGGGGTCGGGGTCAGGGCCGAGGTCGGGTG
>NZ_CP095474.1:3319085-3337100 GCF_023614315.1 Streptomyces sudanensis
GCGGGGCCCGCGCCGCGGGCGGCCCCGTCGGTGCGGCGCGGNNCCCGCCCCGCGGGCGCGGCGTCAGCCGGCCCGATGGTCCTCCCGTGCCTACGGTGTGAGGCCCCGGCCCCGGCCCGCGGGCGCGGCGTCAGCGGCCGAGCGGGAGCCCGCCGAGCAGCGGCGCGGCGCTCCGCGGGGCCGGGGCGCCGGTGGTGGTGCCCGCGACCTCGCCGACCGGCTTCCGGTCGGCGACCTCGGCGACGTCGGCGACCTCGGCGACGTCGGTGATGTCCCGGGTGGGGACCGCCTCGGCGAGGTTCTGCCCGCCCAGGGTGCGGACCGCTCCGTCGAGTCCGGCGGGGGCGAGGGCGTCGGCGGCGAAGGCCGGCGCCGCCCCGCCCGTCGCCAGCACGGAGCCGACGAGGACCGCGGCCATCTTCGTGGGCTTCATTCGGGGAGTCCTTCCTGGAGGGGGCGTCGTACGGGACGCCCGCGCCGCCGGGAGGGCCCGGTGGCGCGGTGGCGCGTCCGCCCCGTGTAACGAGCTCCCCGGGGCGCCGGAAACCCCGTAGCGCGCGGATTCCCGGTACTCCACCCGAATGACGCGGGGCGGTCCGATTCTCCGACCGGTGCGGTGTGGTGCGGTGCGGTGCGGTGCGATGCGGTGCGGTGCCGTGCGATGCGCTGCAGCGGCCGGTGGTGCCGGGGTCCGGCCCGTCCGGCACCGGTGCCCGCGTGGGTGTGCGGGGCCGGCACCGGCGTCGGCGACGGCGGATGGTTCGTGCCCGTAGGCCTGCGCGGGGCCGACGAGGGCGAGCCGACGAGAACGGGGCCGACGAGAGCGAACCGACGAGAACGGGGCCGACGAGAGCGAACCGATGAGAGCAGGGCCGACGAAAGCGGGCCGACGAGAGCGGGGCCGGCCCGGCGGAGGGACCTGAAGGCACCCGTGTGCGGGGCCGGTCCGGCGAAGGAGCCGTGCGGCACCCGTGCGGGAGCGCGGGAAGGACCGTCGCGGGCCGCTCCCGGCAACCGCTCCCGCGGCGCCCGGCCGGGTACCGCGGGAGGCGGCGCCCCGGCGGTGGGAGTCAGTGCCGGGGCCACGCCGGGCGGCCCACGAGCAACTCCCACTCGTGGTCCCGCGCCCCCGGGACCACGCGGCCCTCCGACCGCCACTGCCGGGCCAGCGCCGCGAAGAGCGGAGCCGCCTCGGCCCCGGAGCGGGCGGCGGAGGCCGTGCCGCGTCCGTGGCCGGGGCCCGGCGCGAGAGTCATGCGCTCCCACTTTCCGGTTGCTGAGGCCATGGCGACCCTTCCGTTCACCGTGTGTGACAAGTCAATCGCATCATGTCACAGCTACTCCGTACGCGCCGGGACTCCCGGAAAACGGCAGGGGCGCTTCCGGTCAGGGGCGGGGGACCACCGCGAAGCGCAGGCCGAAGTGGTCCAGGGTGCGCGGCAGCGGCCGGTCGGGGCGCAGCCGCCCGGGCCGCTCCGGGAGGTGGACGTGCCGCTCCAGGAGCGCGGCGAGCAGCGTCGACGTCAGGAACAGCACCAGGTCCTCGCCCGGGCAGGCGCCGGGCCCCGCGCTGAAGGGGAACAGCCCCGGGGTCTCCCGCGCGGTCCCCTCGAGCCAGGTGTCGGGCGCGAGCCGGTCCGCGTGGGGCAGGGCGGCGTCGCGGTGGAAGAACGGCGCGTAGATCAGGAACTCGGTCCCGGCGGGCAGGGTGACGCCGCCCCAGTCGGTCTCCCGCACCGACTCGCGCAGCAGGAAGGGCGTCGTCGGCCACAGCCGCACCGACTCCAGGACGCAGGCGCGCGTGTACGGCATCAGGTGCGGCTCGGTCGGGTCGGCGGCGGACGCCTCGTCGCGCACCCGGGCTTCCTGGGCGGGGTGGGTGGCCAGCAGGGCGAGGGTCCGGTAGGCGGCGATGCCCGCCGCGTCGAACGCGAACAGCCAGTGCGGCACCTGCCCGGCCGGGTCGAGGCCGGGCCCGGCGGGGACGGCGGCGAGCGCCGCCGCGAGACTGCCCGCCTCGGCGCGTCCCACGTGGGCGCGCAACCGCTCCTCGAAGCGTTCCCGCAGGCCGGTGCGGCGCGGGGCGGCGACCGACCAGTTGGCGGCCGCGCGCAGACGGCCCAGCATCGCGGTGAGCGCGGTGTCGTCACGCGCGCCGTCGCCGAGGACGACCCGCCGCACGGCGCGGTCCCACGCCGCCGCGAAGTCGTCCCAGGTCAGTTCGCCCGTGTCGGAGGCCACCGACCGCAGCAGCAGCCCGGTCTCCTCGCGCACGACGCGCACCATCCGGGGCGCGAGGCTGTGGATCTGGCTGCCGGTCTCCAGGGCGGCCTCGTTCAGGGCCCGCCGTCCGGTGCGCTCCGCGCCCCGCGAGATCAGCACCCCGTGCGGCTGGAACTGCTCCAGCGCGGCCCGCTTCTCCCGGGTGGCCGGCGAGTACGGGTCGGGGGTGCCCTCCAGGACGCGTACGGCGTCGGCGGCGCGCAGGACCACCGCGAAGTGCCGCCCGGCCACGTCCGCGCACAGGGGGCCGGGGCCGTACCGCCGCCGCAACTCGGTGAGCAGGCCGATCGCCCGGCGGTCCGCCGCGTACCGCTCCGCCAGGGCCATGCCGCCGCGCCGCCGCACGATCGCCCCGGCGGCGAGCGTCGGCGCCACCACCACGGCGGCCACCCGCGCCGCGTCGCGCGCCGAGACCCGCGCCGGCCCCGTCTCCGTCGTCGTCATGGCGCCCGGGTGCCCCGCTCCGGTGCCGGCATGCGTTCCATCCCCGGTGCGGGGGGCCGGCACGGCGAGGGGGCACCCGGGCGCCCGGTCCGTGAAACGGGGTCAGCTGCCGGTCGTGGGGCCCCCGCTGCCGAAGCCGCCGCTGGGCGCCCCGCGCCACTTGCGGTCGTCGTCGGTCATGGGGGAGGTGTCCGGCTCGGTGTTCTCGTGCTTCAGCTCGTACGGCATCATCCGCCGCTCGCCCTGCGGCACCTCGGCGGGCCGCCGGTAGCCCTCCACCTCACCCGGCAGCCCGGCGTCCGGCGGCCGGTGCGGCTGCTCCTCCGGGGTCGGGGGCGCCGGCTCCCTGCTCCAGATGCGCCGGCCCAGCCAGAAACCGCCGATGAGGAAGCCCACGAGGAGGAGGCCCGCCACCAGCGGACCGATCCCGACGATGTGATCCTTCGCGGCGAACTCCGCGCCGTATGCGATGAGAGGCTCCATGGCCCCCGCGTACCCCGCCGGGGACGAATCAGGCACCCGCGCCGCCGCGCCGCGCCGTGCCGCGCCGGGGTGGCGGGGGCCGCCTCCGAGGCCCCGCACCGCCCCGTGCCGCCCCGCATCTTCCCGTGCCGCCCCGCATCTTCCCGTGCCGCCCCGCACCGTCCCGCTCGGACCGCATCGTCCCGTGCCGCCCCGCACCGTCCCGCTCGGACCGCACCGTCCCGCATCTTCCCGTGCCGCCCCACACCGCCCCGCACCGTCCCGCTCGGACCGCACCGTCCCGCTCGGGCCGCGGGGACGGGGCGCCGGCCGGGGCTCGCGGTCACTTCGCGTCGGAGTACCGCTCCACCACCGCCGCCGTGAACGGGAACCGCACCGGCGTGTCACCGAAGGCGATCCGCCCGGCCAGGTCGCCGGCCGCGCGGACCGCCGCCACGACCTCCTCCGCCTCCCGCGACGGGCAGTGCACGATCACCTCGTCGTGCTGGAAGAACACCAGCTCGGCCCGCATCCCCGCGGTCGCCCGCCGCAGCGCGGCCAGCATCAGCGACGCCCAGTCGGCGGCGCTGCCCTGCACCACGAAGTTCCGCGTGAACCGGCCGCGGGCGCGGGCGTCCGCCCCCGCCCCCGCCGGGGGCCGGTCGTCGTCCTGCGGGATGCCCGCCTCCCCGGCCTCCCCGTCGTCCGCGGCGCGCGGGCTCGTCCGGCCCAGCCACGTGCGGACCGCCCGCCCCTCCTCGCCCGCGCGGGCCGCGTCGTCGACGTACGCCACCGCGCGGGGGAAGCGCCGCCGCAGCGCCGCCAGGTTCCTCAGGCCGTCACCGCTGGTCTGCCCGTAGATCGCGCCGAGCAGCGCCAGCTTGGCGTGGTCGCGGCCGCCCGGGAACGCCCGGTCCGACAGCCGCGTGTACAGGTCGTCGTCGTGGCCCGCCGCCTCCATCAGCCCCGGATCGCGGGAGATCGCCGCCAGTACGCGCGGCTCCAGCTGGTCGGCGTCCGCCACGACGAGCCGCCATCCCTCGTCGGCGACGACCGCCCGCCGGATCACCTTCGGTATCTGCAGCGCGCCGCCGCCGTTCGTCGTCCACCGCCCGCTGGCCGCCCCGCCCGGCACGTACTCGGGCCGGAACCGGCCGTCGCGCACCCAGTCCTGCAACCAGCTCCAGCCGTGCGCCGTCCAGATCCGGTACAGCGTCTTGTACGCCAGGAGCGGCTCCACCGCCGGGTGGTCCACCTTCGCCAGCTCCCAGCGGCGCGTCGACCGGATCCTGATCCCGGCCTCCGCGAACGCCCTGACCACGTCCGCGGGCAGGTCCGGGCGCACCGGCCGACCGAACGCCGCCGACACCTCGGCCGCCAGCTCCGCCAGCCGGCGCGGCTCGCCCCCGCCCGCGTACCGCTCGCCCAGCAGCTCGTGCAGCACCTCCCGGTGCACGTCCGCCCGCCACGGCAGGCCCGCCCGGTGCATCTCGGCGGCCACCAGCGCCCCCGCCGACTCGGCCGCCGTCAGCAGCCGCATCCGGTCCGGGTGCTCGGCGGCGGCGTGCCTCCGCTGCTGGTCCGCGTACACCTCCAGCAGTCCCTCCAGCGGCACCTCCGGGCCGCCGGGGGCCGCCTCGAACAGCGGCGACTGCGCGCCCGGCCCGGCCGCCGGCGGGGGGCGGTCGGGCGGCACCGGCCGGTGGTGCAGCCGCGCCCAGGCGGCCGCCGCCGACCGGGGCTCGCCCAGCCGCCCCTCGTGGCCGAGGAGCAGTCGCTCGGCGGCCTCGACGTCGTAGCAGCGCTCGACGCGCACGCCGGCGGCGAGGAGTCGCGGATAGAGGCCGGCCGTGGACCGCCACACCCACCGGCCGACCTCCGGCCGCGACCGCACCGCCGTCACCAGGTCGGGCTCGGTGACGACGGGGCCGGCGGGCAGGCAGTCCCGGCCGAGGGGGACGAGCCTCGCCCCGCCGCCCTCGACACCGTCCAGCGCCCACCGCTCGCTCACGGGTTCGATTCTGGCACCCGCCACTGACAACGGCCCGCCGCCCGGGCCGACGGCGGCCCCGCGCGGCGCACGCCGGCCGGCGAACCCCGCTGTGGCCCGCGCGCCCCGGGGCGCCGGCGGCCACCGGCGGGGCGGGGCCCGTCGCTCCCGCGGCGGTGCGCGCTGCGACCATGGGGGCCGTAGTGGCGGCGTACGCGCGAGGAGGCGTTCCCATGTCCGTGGAGCACACGGCGGCCGCCGGCGGGGCCGCACCCGCCGGACCGGGCCGCGCGCAGGACCGCGGCGGACCCGGCCGGCGGCGGCCGTGAGCGCCGGCACNGGGGGNGGGACGACCGTCGGGCGGGCCCTGGGCACCGCTCTGTACGCTGACGGCACCGCCGCCCTCGACACGGCCGCGTCGCTGCTGGCCGCCGACCCGGCCGCCGACGCCGAGCTGGCGCGGCGCGGCGAGGAGCTGCTGCGCCGCGCCTGGGAGCGCGGCTGGCAGCCCGCCGACGTGGTGCGGCTCGTCCGCCGCGACCTGGAGGGCCACCACGTGCGCCTGGCGTCCGCGCTGATCGCCGCCGAGTCCACCGGGTACGCGCACCTGCCGCCGCGCTGGCGGGACCAGCTCGCCGCGCTGGAGGCCGAGCCGTGGCGGGCCGACCGGTTCTCGTACGCGACGGCCGTCCTGGAGCTGTACCGGCTGCTGGCCCGGCTGCCCGCCCTGGAGCCGGTCGCCCCGCCGCCGGGCACCGCCGTGACGACCGCCCCGGTCGAGGGCGAACCGCGCACGCTGGCCCGGATCCGGGCGCTGCTGGCCAAGGCAGAGGCCACCGACTACCCGGAGGAGGCGGAGGCGCTCACGGCGAAGGCGCAGGAGCTGATGGCCCGTCACAGCCTGGACGAGGCCGCCCTCGCCGCCCGCGGCGGCCCGGACCCGGACGGGCCGGCGGCCGTGCGGATCGGCGTGGAGCCCCCGTACGAGACGGCGAAGGCGATCCTGCTGGACGCGGTCGCCGGCGCGAACCGCTGCCGGGCCGTGTGGCACGAGGAGTTCGCCTTCTCGGCGGTCGTCGGCTACGAGGCGGACCTGGAGGCGGTGGAACTGCTGTACACCTCGCTGCTGGTGCAGGGGCAGGCCGCGATGGCGAAGGCGGAGGCGGCGCAGCGGGCGGGGGGCCGCAGGCGCACGAAGACGTTCCGGCAGTCGTTCCTGCTGGCGTACGCGCAGCGGCTCGGCGACCGCCTGTCGGCGGCGTCCCGCCGGATCACCGCCGGGGAGCCGACGCTGCTGCCGGTGCTGGCGGCGCGGGAGGTGGCGGTGGCGGACCGTACGGACCGGATGTTCCCGGGCACCACGACGACCCGGGTCCGGGGCGCGGTGGACCGGGCCGGCTGGGACCACGGCAGGGCCGCGGCCGACCGCGCCGACACGGGCCGCGCGGCGCCCTGAGCCGGGTGCCCCGGACGCCGCCCCGCCCCCGGGCCCGGTGGCGTACGGGTGCGGCCCCGCGACCGTCGGGGAGGCGGCGGGNGNGNNNCNCCGGANGGCGGGACGGCAGGTGGTGGGCCCCGGAGGNCGCGCNNAGGCCGGTGTGACCCGCCCGCCGCCCGNNCCGCCCGCCGTTTCCGTCCGGGCGCTCCGGGCGCTCCGGGTGCTCCGGGCCTCCGGGCGCTCCGGGCGCTCCGGGTGCTCCGGGACGCACCGGCCTCCGCGTGCCCGGCCGCCCGGCCGCCCGGACCGCGCCGGGCCACCGGGCCGGGCCACCGGCTCTACCAGGAGGACTTGCGCACGCCGGGGAGGAAGCCGGCGTGCGCCTGTTCCCGCAGGCGCACCCGCGAGATGCCGAACTTCCGCAGGTGGCCCCGGGGCCGGCCGTCGACGGCGTCCCGGTTGCGGACCCGCGTGGCGCTGGCGTCGCGCGGCTGGCGACGCAACTCGGCCTGCGCGGCGGCCCGCTCGGCCTCGGGGGTGTTCGGGCGGCGGATGAGCTCCTTGAGTTCGGCACGCCGGGCGGCGTACCGCTCGACGACGGCCCTGCGCCGCTCGTTGCGCGCGATCTTGCTCTTCTTCGCCATCAGACCTTCACCCCTCGCGCGCGGATGCGGGCGACGGCGGCCTCGATGCCGATCGTGTCGATGGTCTTGACGGCGCGGGCGCTGAGGGTGAGCCGTACGTGGCGGCCCTCACTGGGCAGCCAGTAGCGCTTGCGCTGGATGTTGGGGTCGAAGCGGCGGGAGGTGCGCCGGTGGGAGTGGGAGACGCGGTTGCCGAAGCCCGGCTGGGCGCCGGTGAGCTGACAGTGGGCGGACAAGGTGACCTACCTCTCGGAACTCTTTATTGGTAATGGAAACCGTTTCCACTTACTGTACCTCCATGGCCCGCGACGAACTACGCCCGATCATCAAGCTCCGGTCCACCGCCGGGACCGGTTACACCTACGTGACCCGCAAGAACCGCCGGAACGACCCCGACCGCCTGACCCTGCGCAAGTACGACCCGGTCGTCGGCCGGCACGTCGACTTCCGAGAGGAGCGCTGACCGCCGTGAAGCCCGGAATCCACCCCCCGTACGGCCCCGTCGTCTTCCGCGACAAGGCGGGCGGCTTCGCCTTCCTCACCCGGTCCACCATGACCAGCGACAAGACCGTGGAGTGGGAGGACGGCCGCACCTACCCGGTCGTCGACGTCGAGATCTCCTCGGCGAGCCACCCCTTCTACACCGGCCAGGCGCGCGTCCTCGACACCGCCGGGCGCGTGGAGCGCTTCGAGCGCCGCTACGGAGCGGCGGGCACCGGCACCGCCGGGGGCGCCGGGCGGCGCGAGGTCCGCTGATGCCGTCCGTCCCCCTTTCCGTCGCCCTCGTCGGGGGGCTCCACGCCGACGCCCGGCGCGCCGCGGTGGACCGCCTGCTCGCCTCCGTGCCGGGGAGCGTCGCGCTCCACCACGACCTGTCCACCGCCGCGGAGCACGGCACGGTCGTCAGGACGGTCCGCGACGCGACCGGAGTGCTCTCCACCGGCGAGACGCCCCTCGTCAACGACTGCGCCTGCTGCGCGCTCCGCGAGGACCTGGTGCCCGAGCTGGAGCGGCTCGCCGGCACCGGCCTGACCCGGCTCGCCGTCGTGGAGCTGTGGGACTCGGTCGAGCCCAAGGCGATGGCCGAGGTCGTGGCCGCCGCCGGGCTCGACCTGACCGGGGTCGTCACCGCCGTGGACCCCGCGCTGGTCCTGCCGTACCTGGGCAACGGCGACGACCTGGCGGACGCCGGGCTGGCGGCCGCCGCCTCGGACCGGCGGACGGTCGCCGACACCTGGGCCCGGCAGCTGGAGTACGCGCCGGTGCTCGCGGTACTGGACAGTCCGGACGCCGACGACGAGGACCGCGCGCTGCTCGCCCAGCTCCACCCGACGGCACGCCACGTCGCCGTACCGGACGGGGATCTGGCCGCGGCCGTCCTCGCCGGGTTCGACGTGGAGGCCGCCGCGGCCGCCCAGCACCCGGCCTGCGCGCTCCTCCCGCAGGAGGCGGACGCGGCCGGTGTGGGCACCTGGGTGTGGCGCGCCCGCCGGCCCTTCCACCCCGGGCGGCTGTACGCGGCGCTGGAGGACCTGACCTGCGCCGCGGCCCGCAGCCGCGGCCGCTTCTGGCTCGCGGACCGGCCCGACACGCTGCTCGCCTGGGACGCGGCGGGCGGCGCCCTGTGCGTGGAGAGCACCGGTCCGTGGCTGGCCGCGCTGCCGGACGCCGCCTGGGAGCTGGAGCCGCCGGTGCGCCGGGCCGCCGCCGCGCTGGACTGGGACCCGGAGTTCGGGGACCGCTGCCAGCACCTCGTCTTCACCTCGCCCGGCCTGGACCGCGAAGGACTCGCCGAACTGCTCGGCTCCTGCCTGCTCACCGACGAGGAGTACGCCGCCGGCCGCACGGCCTGGAAGCGCCTCCCGTCCGCCTTCGACACCCTCCTGGAGGTCTGACCCCGTGCCCCAGAACCGTTCCGCCGACCGCAAGCCCGCCAAGGGCCGCTCCCGTTCCTCCTCCGGTTCCCGGCCCCGCTCGGACAAGGGGAACCCCCTGGAGCGGGCCGGGATCACCTACGTCGACTACAAGGACACCGACCTGCTGCGGAGGTTCATCTCCGACCGGGGCAAGATCCGCAGCCGCAGGGTGACCCGCGTCACGGCCCAGCAGCAGCGGCAGATCGCCAGGGCCGTCAAGAACGCCCGCGAGATGGCGCTGCTGCCGTACGCGTCGCAGGCCCGCTGAGCCGGCGGCGGGGCGGCCCCGACCGGGTTCCGTCCGAACCGCCTTCCGAGCCGGGCCTTTTCACCTCCGGGGCTCCCCGCGTCTCCCGCGCGGGGAGCCCTTTTCCGCGTGTTCGGAAAAGGAGGCAGCCAAGTGGGCCCGGCGCTCGTCTCAGTAGTCGGGAGGACACCCCTCGTGCACGTGCATCTGCTCGCGCAAGCGCAGGTGAACGGGGCTATGATCCGGATAGTTGCCCCCCGCAACATCACCCGCCCCTCTACCCCATGCGACTCGGGAGCGTCCTGTGCACCACGTGTTGAACGTGTACAACGGCATGGCGGCCACAGAGCTTCACGGAGTCGTCTGGCAGAAGAGCAGGCACAGCAATTCGCAGGGATCCTGCGTCGAATTCGCCAAGCTGCCCGGCGGGGACGTGGCGGTGCGCAACTCGCGGTTCCCCGACGGGCCCGCCCTGGTCTACACCCCCGCGGAGATCGAGGCCCTCCTCCTGGGCGTCAAGGACGGGGAGTTCGACCACCTCGTCGGCGGCTGACGGCCCGTGCGCCGCGCCCGGCGCACGGAAAAGGGGCTCCGCGAACGGAGCCCCTTCCCATCGGCCGCGGGTCCCCCGTGGCCCCGGGCCGACGTCTTCCCCGGCGTGCCGGCGTCCGGTCACGGCCGGTCCGGGAGCCGGAACAGCGCCCACACGACCTTCCCGCGCAGCGCCCCCGCCAGCGGGTGCCAGCCCCAGCTGTCGCTGAACGACTCGACCAGGAACAGCCCGCGCCCCGACTCCGCGGAGAGGTCCCCGTCGGGGACCCGTACCGCGGGCGTGTCCGGACTCGAGTCGCGCACCGCGCACACGAGCCGGCCCGCCCAGCGCATCAGGTGCAGCCGCACCGGCGGGTCGAGCGGGTGCTCGTGCGGGGCGCCCGCGGGCAGCGCGTGCCGCAGCGCGTTGGTGACGAGTTCGGAGACGACGAGCGCGACGTCGTCGAACCGGTCGTCGAGTTTCCACTGCGCGAGGATCGTGCGGGTGAACTGCCGGGCCCCGCGCACCGCCTCGTGCCGGGCGGGCAGCGCGCACGACGCCGAGCTCGACGCGGACGCGGCATCGACCGGGGGAGGCCCCTGCCGTAACGGCTTGAGCATGGTCGATCCATTCGTGGCCATGCGAGGCACTCCCCGGATTCGCGGCTGTGGTGCGACAACACGAACGACTACGCAGCTGCGCGCGGCCCATCGTTGCGAAAGCCGGGAGCAGATGCAAGGGCAGATGCACGTGCACGCGCCCGAGGTGTCCCGCCCTGTGTGTTTCCTGGCCATATCTTCCCCCGCTTTTCCCGGTGCTCATGGCCGAAGTCATCGCTGTTCGGTAGTCGTCCGCGTACAGGACGAAGCGGTTTGGTGGCAGAATCCGCGCTCGGAGCTCGGGGGTGCTCCGTCGTGCAGATCCGCGATGGGGAGGGTTGAAGACGTGACCGCGACTGAATCCGGCGGTTCCGTGGTGCGGCGCATCCTGCTGGGCTCACAGCTCAGGAGACTGCGCGAGGCACGCGGCATCACCCGGGAGGCCGCCGGCTACTCGATCCGGGCGTCCGAATCCAAGATCAGCCGGCTGGAGTTGGGAAGGGTGAGCTTCAAGGCGAGGGACGTGGAGGACCTGCTCACGCTCTACGGGGTGACCGACGAGAAGGAGCGCGAGGCGCTGCTGGCCCTCGTCCGGGAGGCCAACGTCGCCGGCTGGTGGCACAGCTACGGCGACGTCCTGCCCGGGTGGTTCCAGACGTACATCGGACTGGAGGGCGCCGCCTCGCTCATCCGCATCTACGAGGTGCAGTTCGTCCACGGCCTGCTGCAGACCGAGGCGTACGCGCACGCGGTCGTCTCCCGGGGGACCTGCTCCGCCACCTCGGCCGCCGAGGTCGACCGCCGCGTCGCGCTGCGCCTGGAGCGGCAGAAGGTCCTCGTCTCCGAGCACGCCCCGCTGTTTCACGCCGTTCTCGACGAGGCCGCGCTGCGCCGCCCGTACGGCGACCGCTCGGTCATGCGCGACCAGGTGAGGCACCTGATCGAGATGTCGGAGCGGCCCAACATCACGCTCCAGGTCATGCCGTTCAGCTTCGGCGGGCACTCCGGGGAGAGCGGCGCCTTCACCATGCTGCGGTTCCCCGAGTCCGACCTCTCCGACATCGTCTACCTGGAGCAGCTGACGGGCGCCCTCTACATCGACAAGCGCGACGAGGTCGCCCAGTACGAGCGCGCCATGGAGAGGCTCCACGCGGACAGCCCCGGTCCGGAAGAGAGCCGGGATCTTCTCCGGGGGCTTCTCCAACTGATCTGACAAATAAGTAATATGACGTCCCGTCAGCCGTATTCGGGAGCGGCCCTGCGGGCCACACGGCCTTCGGAAGGGATGCCATGTCCTACTTCAGAGATCTGGCCCTGCAGTACATCGACGGTGAATGGCGGGCCGGCGGCGGCTCGTGGGACATCATCGACTTCAACCCGTACAACGAGGAGAAGCTCGCCTCCATAACCGTCGCCACCGTCGAGGAGGTCGACCAGGCGTACCGCGCCGCCGAGAGGGCGCAGCCCGGATGGGCCGCGACCAACCCGTACGCACGGCGCGGCGTCCTGGAGCGGGCCCTGCGGATCATCGAGGACCGCGAGGACGACCTGGTCGAGGCGATCGTCGCGGAGCTCGGCGGCACGCGCGGCAAGGCGGCCTTCGAGCTCCACCTCGCCCGCGAGTTCATGCGCGAGGCGATCCACCTGTCGCTGCGGCCCGAGGGCCGGATCCTCCCGTCGCCCATCGACGGCAAGGAGAACCGGGTCTACCGGCTGCCGGTCGGCGTCGTCGGCGTGATCAGCCCGTTCAACTTCCCCTTCCTGCTCTCGCTGAAGGTCGTCGCCCCGGCGCTGGCGCTCGGCAACGCGGTGGTGCTCAAGCCGCACCAGAACACCCCGATCCTCGGCGGCACCATGCTGGCCAAGGTCTTCGAGGACGCGGGACTGCCGCCCGGCGTCCTCAACGTCGTCGTCACCGACATCGCGGAGATCGGCGACGCGCTGCTGGAGCACCCCGTCCCCAGCGTCATCGCCTTCACCGGCTCGGACCGCGTCGGCAGGCACGTCGCCACGGTGTGCGCCTCCCACTTCAAGCGGACCGTCCTGGAGTGCGGCGGCAACAGCGCGCTCGTCGTCCTCGACGACGCGGACGTCGACTACGCCGTCGACGCGGCGGTGTTCAGCCGCTTCGTCCACCAGGGGCAGGCGTGCATGGCCGCCAACCGCGTCCTGGTGGACCGGTCCCTGATGGCGGAGTTCACCGAGAAGTTCGTGGCCAGGGTGCGGGCGTTGAGGACGGGCGACCCGGCCGAGCCCGAGACCCACATCGGCCCGCTGATCAACTCCTCGCAGGTGGAGTCGGTCATGGCCGCCGTCCAGCAGACCGTCGCGGCCGGCGCCCGGGTGCTGGTGGGCGGCACCAGCGAGGGCAACGTCGTCGCGCCGACCGTGCTGGCCGACGTCCCGGCCGACGCCGCCGTCCTCGGCCAGGAGATATTCGGCCCGGTCGCCCTCCTCATCCCGTTCGACGGGGAGGACGAGGCCGTCCGCATCGCCAATGACACCCCGTACGGCCTGAGCGGCGGCGTCCACACCCGTGACGTCGAGCGCGGCGTCCGGTTCGCCCGGCGCGTCCACACGGGCATGATCCACGTCAACGACGCCATCGTCCACGACGAGCCGATCGTGCCCTTCGGCGGCGAGAAGCACTCCGGTGTCGGGCGGCTCAACGGCGACGCGACCGTGGAGGCGTTCACCACCCAGAAGTGGATCTCCGTCCAGCACGCGCGCAGCACCTTCCCCATCTGATCCGGCCCGTGCGCGCCGGGGCGCACGGGGACGAACGCGACGCGCCGCCCTCCTCCGTCGGGGCGCGCCGCCCTCCTCCGTCGCGACGCGCCGCCCTCCTCCGTCGGGGCGCGGCGCGCCGCCCCGCCGGGCGGCACCGGAGCGGGGGCTCCCGGTCCGGGGTTTCCACGCGCCGGCCGGGCCCGGCCCCGGCCCGCGGGCCGGCCGCCCCGCCGGGCGCGCTCCCCGGCGGGGCGGCCCCGCCCTGCCCGTACCCTGTCGGCATCGGTCCCACGGTACGGAGGGCGGGGAAGCGGATGTCGGCGATCCGGCTGCTGGTGCTCGGCGCCGTCCGCCAGCACGGGCGGGCACACGGCTACCAGGTGCGCAACGACCTGGAGTACTGGGGCGCCCACGAGTGGTCGAACGCCAAACCGGGCTCGATCTACCACGCCCTGAAGCAGATGGCGAAGCAGGGCCTGCTGCGCGCCCACGAGACCGCGCCCAGCACCGCCGGGGGGCCGCCCCGCACCGAGTACGAGATCACCGACGAGGGCACCGAGGAGTACTTCGCCCTGCTCCGCCAGGCCCTCACGGCGCACGACCAGAAGCCCGACAGCCTCGCCGCCGCCCTCGGCTTCCTCGTCGACCTGCCCCGCGAGGAGGCCCTGGACCTGCTCCGGCAGCGCGTCGCGGGGCTGGAGCGCTGGCGGACGGCCGTCACCGAGCACTACACGCCCGAGGGGGGCCCCGAGCGGCTGGGGCACATCGGGGAGATCATGAACCTCTGGCTCCACCAGACCGACGCGGACGCCGCCTGGACCCGCGGCCTCGTCGAGCGCGTCGAGGGCGGCGCGTACACCTTCGCCGGCGAGGGCGCCCCGTTCGTCGGCGTCCTCGCCGAAGGCCAGGAGAACCCGTACGCGACGGGCACCCGGCACCCCGGCGACCGGGGCTGAGGGACCTCCCCGGAAAGCCGCTTGCACCTCACGCGACGTGAGGGACCACGCTGAGGGGCGTACCGAGGAAGGAGCGGTGAGCCATGGGCTACTCCGTCGGACAGGTCGCCCGTTTCGCCGGGGTCACGGTGCGCACCCTGCACCACTACGACGAGATCGGGCTGCTCTCCCCGAGCGGCCGCAGCCGCGCCGGGCACCGGCGCTACGAGGACGACGACCTCGACCGGCTGCAGCAGGTCCTGTTCTACCGGGAGCTCGGATTCCCGCTCGACCAGGTCGCGGCCCTGCTCGACGACCCGGGCACGGACCCGCGGGAGCACCTGCGGCGCCAGCACGGTCTGCTGACCGCCCGGATCGCCGAACTGCAGAGGATGGCCGAGGCCGTCGAACACGCCATGGAGGCGAAGAAGATGGGCATCAACCTCACCCCCGAGGAGAAGTTCGAGGTGTTCGGGGAGCACGACCCCGAGCAGTACGCCGACGAGGCCGAGCAGCGGTGGGGCGGCACCGAGGCCTACCGCGAGTCCCAGCGGCGCGCCGCCCGCTACACCAAGGCGGACTGGCAGCGCTTCCAGGACGAGGCGAAGGACTGGGGCGACCGCTACGGGGCGCTGATGGACGCGGGCGAGGAGCCCTCCGGCGAGCGGGCCACGGCCATGGCGGAGGAGCACCGGCGGCAGATCGGCCGCTGGTTCTACGACTGCCCCTACGAGATGCACCGCTGCCTGGGCGACATGTACGTCGCGGACGAGCGCTTCAAGGCGTTCTACGACGCCATGCGCCCGGGCCTCGCCGAGCACCTGCGGGACGCGATCCACGCGAACGCCGACCGCCGCGCGTAGCCGCCGCCCGTCCCGCCCCGGCGCCCCCGGGCGGGCGGCGCGCGGTCGCGCAGGGTGACGGGCGAGGGGCGGTATTCGGTCGTCCGGTTCGGGTGCACCGCCCGGGCCGGGCGCCCGGAGGGGCGGTGGAACCGAGGTGTCCCCGGAAGCGTTGATACTTTTGGGCAGCCGTCCCCGCCCATCGAACCAGGAGCCCGGAACCCGTGATGACCCTTGCGCTTGGCCCGGAGTGGCTCAGCCCGGACTACCTGATCTCCGAATACGGCCTGCCGGGCATTCTGCTCATCGTCTTCGCCGAATCGGGCTTCTTCGCCTTCCTGCCGGGCGACTCGCTGCTGTTCACGGCGGGCCTGCTGGTGGCCGAGGGCAACTACATCCGGCAGCCGCTGTGGCTGGTCTGCACGCTGATCGTGGCCGCCGCGATCACCGGTGACCAGGTCGGCTACGCGATAGGCCGGTTCTTCGGCCCGAAGCTGTTCAACCGCCCCAACTCCAAGGTCTTCAAGCAGGAGAACCTCGACAAGGCGCACGAGTTCGTCGAGAAGTACGGCCCGAAGGCGATCGTGCTGGCCCGCTTCGTGCCGATCGTGCGGACGTTCGCGCCGATCGTCGCGGGCGCCGGCCGGATGAAGTACCGCACGTTCATCTCGTACAACGTCATCGGCGGCGTGCTGTGGGGCGCCGGCATCACGGTCGCCGGGTACTTCCTCGGCCAGATCGGCTTCATCAAGGAGAACATCGAGGCGATCCTCATCCTGATCGTCCTGCTCTCGGTGATCCCGATCGTCGTCGAGTTCGTCCGCGCCCGCTCCCAGCAGAAGAAGGCGGCCGCGCTGTCCGCGGCCCCCGCCGACCCCGCCGCGCCCGTCCAGCGGGGCCGCCACGCCAGGCGCTGAACCGCCGGCGCCCCGGGAGCGGGCGCCGCACGTGCCGCACGCGGCCGGCCGGGGAACCGGCCGGCCGCCGCCGTCAGAAGCCCCGGGTGCGCTTCGCCGCGCGGCGGGTCGCCGCCGTCGCCGGCGCCCGCAGGAACATCCGGGCCAGCTCGCCGCCCAGGTTCACGCCGATGGCGATGGCCAGCGCCAGCGCCACCGCCCGCGCCAGCGAGGCGAAACCGGCGTCGATGTTGTTCTGGGCGATGTTGAGGACGCCGTAGTACATCGCGGACCCCGGCAGCAGCGGGCCGATCGCCGCCGTCACGTACGGCAGCGACGTCGACCGCTCGTACCGCGCCATGAGCTGCCCGAACAGGCCCACCAGCCCGGCCGCCAGCGCCGTCGCCAGCACCGCCGAACCCCCGGCCGTCACCGCGACCGCCCCGAACACCACCCACGCCACCGCGCCGTTCAGCATCACGAACAGGACCGTGAAACGGTCCTGCTGGAGCAGTATCCCGAAGGTCAGCGACAGCGCCATCGCCGCGAGGATCGACACCACCGGCCGCTCCACCGGCGCGACGGTCCCCTCCGGGCTCAGCTCCGCGCCCAGTTGCACGCCCACGTACAGCGTCGTCAGCACGCCCACCACGATCGCGACGAAGAAGTACACGACCTCCAGCAGGCGTGCCGACGCGGTGATGTAGAAGCCCGTCAGGCCGTCCTGCACGGCGGCGACCAGGACGCGCCCCGGGATCAGCGCGAACAGTCCGCCCGTGATCACCGCCGACGGCCGCAGGCCCGCGTGCAGCAGGCTCACCGCCACGCCCAGCGCCGCGGGCGGCACCGCCGCCACCGCGAACTGGTAGAACTCCGGCAGCCCCCGCCCCGCCGCCAGCCACGCCAGCCGGTCGCCGAGCATCGCTCCCACGGCGGCGATCAGGAACACCGTCAGGTCGCCGCCGAGCAGCACCGACGCCGCCCCCGCCAGCCCGCCCGCCGACAGGGTCAGCACCCAGCCGGGGTAGGGGTGCCGGTTGCGGCGGATCAGCGCCAGCCGCCGGTACGCGTCCTCCAGCGTGACGTCGACGCCCTCGGTGCTGATGTCCGTGACCAGCTGGTACACGGCCGCCAGCCGGGTGTAGTCCGTGCCGCGGCGCCGTACGATCCGGCTCGCCGTCACGGGGGCGTCCACCAGCGACGGCTGGTACGTCACCGAGAGCAGGGTGAAGGTGACCGTCGGCTCGCAGCGGTCCATCCCGTACGCGCGGCAGATGGCGAACATGGCGGCCTCGACGTCCTCGGCGCCCTCACCGCCCGCCAGCAGCAGCTCGCCGATGCGCAGCGTCAGGTCCAGCACGCGGGGCGCGGCCGGGGCGACGCCCTCCTCGTTGCGCTGCGCCGGCTCGGCCAGCGGCCGCTCGCTCACCGGCATCCGCAGCATGGTCCGCATCCGGTCCTGCCACGGGGCGTCCTTCGACAGCCGGACCCTCGGCAGGCCCTGCGCGGGGGTGTACGCCGGATGGGCCAGCCGCGCGTCGAAGGCGGACGGCGGGGCGAAGGCGGACCCCTCCCGCTCCCCGGACCTCTCCCGCTCCCCGGACGGCTCCGCCGCGAACCCCTCGGGGACGGCGAACTCCGAACTCGGGTGGTCGTCCTCGGACGGACCGGGCGGCTCCACTCCGGCGGGCGGGGCGAAGGCGCTGTGCGCCTCGTCCGGCTGCGGCTTGCGGTCCTCCTCCGGACCGTGCGGTTCCGCCACCACTGTGCCCGCCACTCCCGCCTGATCGTCCGACCCGTGATCTCCACCTGCCCGGGGCGGCCGTGCCGTACTCCCGGTGCCGCCGCGCGGGGCGACCGCCGCGCCCCAGTATGTACGGGGTCTTTCCGTGCCATGGAGCCGAAGGGGCGCGCGGATGCCGGGAGGGCGTACCCGAGACGCGCCGGCGGAGGCCGGGGGCGCGTGGCCGGGCGCGGCCGGCCCGCGGAGCCCGGGGGGCCGGCGCTCCCTTAAACACATCCGACGGTGCGGNAGNNCGGNAGNGTCANATGNGTNG
>NZ_CP095474.1:3337105-3357536 GCF_023614315.1 Streptomyces sudanensis
ATAGNNGAGCGGGTGTCAGGGGAGGGGAAGGGGCCTCAGTGGGCGCCGCCCTGCTCCTTCAGGCGCTTGATGGACGCCTCGATCTCGGCCTCCGCCTCGGCGCGGCCGACCCAGTCGGCGCCCTCGACGGACTTGCCGGGCTCCAGGTCCTTGTAGACCTCGAAGAAGTGCTGGATCTCCAGGCGGTCGAACTCCGGCACGTTCTGGATGTCCTGCAGGTGCTCCATGCGCGGGTCCGACGCCGGGACGCACAGCAGCTTGTCGTCGCCGCCGGCCTCGTCGGTCATGCGGAACATGCCGACCGCGCGGCACTTGACCAGGACACCGGGGAAGGTCGGCTCGTCCAGGATGACCAGCGCGTCCAGCGGGTCGCCGTCCTCACCCAGGGTGCCCTCGACGAAGCCGTAGTCCGCCGGGTACACGGTCGAGGTGAACAGGTGGCGGTCGAGCCGGATGCGACCGGTCTCGTGGTCCACCTCGTACTTGTTCCGCGAACCCTTCGGGATCTCGATGCAGACGTCGAACTCCACGGGTGGCTCCTCCAAGATCAATCACAATGTCGGGTCACTGGACCGCCGTGATCACCGAGGTGCCGTGCTCGTGGCCCAGCTCAGTGGTTAAGTGTCCCTCACGCAACCGAGTGCTCGCGAAAGGGGCTGGTCAGCCGTGCTGGAGCGGAACGTGCTACGGCTGGCCGCGGGCTCCGCCGTCGCCGGTGTCGCCCTGGCCGCCACGGCGGCGGGTCTCGCCGGTCCCTGGGACGGAGGCCAGCGTACGGCCGAACGCGACCGCACGGCCGCCGGGTCCGCCACAGGTGGCGCACATCACGGCCGGGCCGCCGCGCCGGGCGCCCCCGCGAGCCTCGCGCCCGCACCCGCGCCCAGCGCGCCCGCGGTGCTCGCGCCCCTGGCGGCCCGGCCGTGACACGTTGGCGCTCTGCGCCGTAGTCAAGATTGGTGGGACGCTCGNCCCCCTGCTGCGCGCCCCCGGTCTCGGCGCGCCGCGCACGGCGGCCGTCGTGGACGCGGCGACCGGCCGCCTGCTGTACGGGCACGGTGCGGCGACGCCCATGGTCCCGGCCTCCACCGTCAAGATCGCCACCGCGGCGGCGGCCCTCTCGGCCCTGGGCCCCGACCACCGCCTCACCACCACCGTCGTGGCGACGCGGGACGCCCGCACGGTCACCCTCGTCGGCGGCGGCGACCCGACGCTCGACCGGAACCGCCTGGAGGCCCTGGCGGCGGCCACCGCGAAGGCGCTGCGCGCCCGCCGCGCGACGCCCGCGGCCCTGACGTACGACACCTCCCTGTACCGGGGGCCGGCGCGGCACCCGATCGGGGCCAACGACAACATCGCCCCCGTCACCGCGCTCATGACCGGCGCGGGGCGCCTCGACGGCTCCACGGCCGGCCCGGCCCCGCGCGCGGCGGACCCGGCCGGGGAGACGGCGCGCGCCTTCGCGGGGCTCCTCGCGGCCCGGGGGGTGAAGGTGCCGGCGGCCCCCGTGCCCGGCCGGGCCCCGCGCGGGCCGCTGCGGCTCGCCGCGACGCACTCGGCGCCCCTGTCGGCCCTGGTGGAGCGCACCCTGACGCACAGCGACAACGACCTGGCGGAGGCGCTGGCCCGGGCGACCGCCCGGGCGACCGGCCACCCCGCCGGCTTCGACGGCGCCGGACGGGCGGTGCGGGAGCGGCTGCGGCGGCTCGGCGTGCCGCTGGACGGCGCCGTCCTCAGGGACGGCAGCGGCCTCGACCGCCGCAACCGCGTCTCCGCCCGCCTCCTCACCGCGCTCCTGGCCCGCGCCGCCGACCCCGCCCGCCCCGAACTGCGCCCCGTCCTGACGGGCCTCCCGGTAGGCGGCTTCAACGGCACCCTGGAGGGCCGCTACGCGGACGGCTCCCCGGCCGCGGGCCTCGTCCGGGCGAAGACCGGCACCCTGACGGGCGTGAACGCCCTGGCGGGCACGGCGGTGACCCGCGACGGCCGCCTCCTGGCCTTCGCCTTCCTGGCGTCGAACACCCCCTCCCCGTACGAGGCCCAGCCGGCCCTGGACGCCCTCGCCGCCGCCCTGACCGCCGCCTGATCCGCGGCGGCCCGTACGGGACCCGANNGNNNNCCCCGCACACCCGCCCACCGCGCGGGGTCTCCCTCGCGGCGCGGAGCACGTACGGTTGACGCATGACGAGCATCGGTGGTGCCGGGATGGTCGACTGGAATCTCGCGGTGGCGACCGCGACCCGATTGGTGCGCCCGGGACCCGAGGTGAGCCGCGACCAGGCGCGGGAGGTCGTCGCCGAACTGCGGCGGCACGCCAGGGCCTCGGAGGAGCACGTCCGCGGATTCACCCGCATGGTCCAGGACGGGCACGAGCCGGAGGACACCCCCGTCCTCGTCGTGGACCGCGCCGGATGGATCCGGGCGAACGTCGCGGGCTTCCGCGAGCTGCTCACCCCGCTGCTGGACAAGATGGCGAAGCGCCGCTCCGCCGGCCCGGGCGGCGCGGTCCTCGGCGCGGTCGGCGGCAAGGTCACCGGCGTGGAGCTGGGCATGCTCCTGTCCTTCCTCGCCTCCCGCGTCCTCGGCCAGTACGAGACCTTCGCCCCCGCCACCCGCGAACTGCCCGCCGGGGAGAACGGCGGCGGCCGGCTCCTCCTGGTCGCGCCCAACATCGTCCACGTCGAGCGGGAGCTCGCCGTCGACCCGCACGACTTCCGCCTGTGGGTCAGCCTCCACGAGGAGACCCACCGCACGCAGTTCACCGCCGTGCCGTGGCTGCGCGACCACCTGCGCGGCGAGATCCAGACGTTCCTCGGCGCGACCGACATGGACCCCATGAACGTGCTGGAACGTCTCCGCGACGCCGTCCAGGCCTTCACGGGCGCCCGCCCGGAGGACGAGGAGGACGACGGCGGACGCTCCCTCGTCGAACTGGTCCAGACGCCCGAGCAGCGCGAGATCCTCGGCCGCCTCACGGCCGTCATGTCGCTCCTCGAAGGCCACGCCGACTACGTGATGGACGGCGTCGGCCCGCAGGTCGTGCCGTCCGTCGCGGAGATCCGCGAGAAGTTCCAGCAGCGCCGCGCACGGGGGGCGTCCCGCCTGGACATGGCGCTGCGCAGGCTCCTGGGCCTGGACGCCAAGCTCCGCCAGTACCGCGACGGGGAGCGGTTCGTCCGCGCCGTCGTCGACGAGGTCGGCATGGACGGCTTCAACCGGGTGTGGACCTCCCCGAACACCCTGCCCACGAAGGCGGAGATCGCCAGGCCCGCGGAGTGGGTGGCGAGGGTGCACCGCAGGACGGACTGAGGAACCGGGCCGGCCCCCGGACGACCGGGCCGGCCCCCGGCCGACCGGACCGGGACCCCCGGCCGGGCCCGGGGGTCCCCGGAACGGCGTCGCCTCAATCACCCGTCCGAGGGACCGTGGACGAGGGATGGGCGTGCGATGCTCGGGGAACGGCCGTGTTCTGTCACGATCGACGCACGCTGAGTGACGGCCCGCGTGACCGAACTCCCCGTTCCGACCGGCACGACTCCCCACCGAGGCACCCCAAACTCCACGAAGGGCACCGGACATGGGTCCCCATCCTGCGGTCGCGGCGATACGCCTGGCGGTTCGCCGCGTACTCCACGACGTACTCAACGAAGTCTCCCGGAACGCCGCCGCCTGCCCCGCGGCGGCCGCTCCCGCCCACCCGGACNCCCCGGCCGGACCGGGCGCGCCGGCGCACCGCCGCTCGTGCTGGTCGCCTGCTCCGGCGGCGCCGACTCCATGGCGCTGGCCTCCGCCCTCGCCTTCGAGGCGCGCAAGCTGGCCGTCCGCGCCGGCGGCGTCACCGTCGACCACGGCCTCCAGCCCGGCTCCGGCCTGCGGGCCGCCGAGGTCGCCTCCCGGCTCAGGGCCCTGCGGCTCGACCCGGTCGAGACCGTCGCGGTGACCGTCGGCCGCGAGGGCGGGCCCGAGGCGGCCGCCCGCGAAGCCCGGTACGCCGCCCTGGACGAGGCCGCCGAACGCCTGGGCGCCGCCGCCGTCCTGCTCGGCCACACCCGCGACGACCAGGCCGAGACCGTCCTCCTCGGCCTCGCGCGCGGCTCCGGCATCCGGTCCCTGTCCGGCATGGCCGCCGTCTCCGGCGCCGCCGGCCGCTACCGCCGCCCCTTCCTGCACCTCGACCGCCAGACCGCCCGCAAGGCGTGCCTGGCCCAGTCCCTGCCCGTCTGGGACGACCCGATGAACGCCGACCCGGCGTACACGCGGTCCCGGCTGCGCCACGAGGGGCTGCCCGCCCTGGAGAAGTCGCTCGGCAAGGGCGTCGTGGAGGCCCTCGCCCGTACCGCGCAGCTCTGCCGCGACGACGCCGACGCCCTGGACCGCTGGGCCGCCGAGGCCGACGCCTCCGTCCGCGACGAGGACGGCCTGCTGGAGTGCGCCCGGCTGTACGCGCTGCCGCCCGCGGTGCGCCGCCGGATCCTGCGCCGCGCGGCCATCGCCGAGGGCGCCCCGGCCGGCTCGCTGTTCGCCCGGCACGTCGAGGAACTGGACCGGCTGATCACCGGATGGCGGGGTCAGGGCGCGATCAATCTGCCCGGCCGCGTCGTCGCCCGACGTCAGGGTGGCAGACTGGTCATCCGGCAAGGCTGACCGAATACCGGCCGAGGCGTCGGCCGGGAGGCCGTCCAGGCCGTCCAGGCCGACGCAGGCTGCAACGAAAGTGACCCGGGTGAACCAGAACGACATGGGCGCCGACCTCAAGTCGGTGCTCATCACCAAGGAAGAGATCGACGCCAAGCTGGCCGAGCTGGCATCGAGCATCGACGAGGAGTACGCGGGCAGGGACCTGCTCATCATCGGCGTCCTCAAGGGTGCCGTGATGGTGATGGCGGACCTGGCGCGCGCCCTGTCCACCCCCGTCACCATGGACTGGATGGCCGTCTCCTCCTACGGGGCGGGCACCCAGTCCTCGGGTGTCGTCCGGATCCTCAAGGACCTGGACACCGACATCAAGGGCAGGCACGTCCTGATCGTCGAGGACATCATCGACTCCGGACTGACGCTGTCCTGGCTGCTGTCCAACCTCGGCTCGCGCGAGCCGGCCTCCCTGGAGGTCTGCACGCTGCTGCGCAAGCCCGAGGCGGCCAAGGTGGCGCTCGACGTGAAGTGGGTCGGCTTCGACATCCCCAACGAGTTCGTCGTGGGGTACGGGCTGGACTACGGCGAGAAGTACCGCAACCTCCCGTTCGTCGGGACGCTCGCGCCGCACGTCTACGGGGGCTGACGGACCGGGCCCCGGCGGCCCGGGAACCCAGGCCGCCTTCTCCGCGTTGAGCGTGGGGAAGGCGGCCACGGGCAACAATGCTGGGGTACCGTCCGAAGAACAGCTTTTTCCACACCCGTGCCGATCCGGACACCGGCGCGGGTCTCACTCTCACAGCAGCATTTACCTACGGGCAGGAGGGACGGGGCGGCATCGCTCCGTATGGATGGACGTGAAGCGATACTTCCGTGGGCCGGTCATGTGGATCGTGCTGGCCGTCCTCGCCGTGGTCGTGTTGATGCAGGTCGTCGGCTCGTCGGGCGGCTACAAGACGGTGGACACCGGCAAGGTCGTCCAGGCGATCGCCAAGAACCAGGTCGACCAGGTCAAGCTGACCACCGGCGACGAACAGATGATCAAGGCCGACCTGAAGGACGGCCAGAAGATCGACGGCAGTGACAAGATCCAGGCGAGCTACATCGGGACCCAGGGCTCCGACCTCGCCGCGACGCTGCAGCAGAAGTACGAGGCCGGTGAGATCGACAAGGGCTACACGATCTCGCCGACGAAGCAGAGCGCCTTCGTCTCCGTGCTCCTCTCGCTGCTGCCCTTCGTCCTGATCGTGCTGGTCTTCCTCTTCCTGATGAACCAGATGCAGGGCGGCGGCTCCCGGGTCATGAACTTCGGGAAGTCCAAGGCCAAGCTGATCACCAAGGACACGCCCAAGACGACGTTCGCCGACGTCGCCGGGTCGGACGAGGCGGTCGAGGAGCTCCACGAGATCAAGGAGTTCCTCCAGGAGCCCGCCAAGTTCCAGGCCGTCGGCGCCAAGATCCCCAAGGGCGTGCTGCTGTACGGCCCGCCCGGAACGGGCAAGACGCTCCTCGCGCGGGCCGTGGCTGGCGAGGCGGGCGTCCCGTTCTACTCGATCTCCGGCTCCGACTTCGTCGAGATGTTCGTGGGTGTCGGCGCCTCCCGGGTCCGCGACCTCTTCGAGCAGGCCAAGGCGAACGCCCCGGCGATCGTCTTCGTCGACGAGATCGACGCCGTCGGACGGCACCGCGGCGCTGGCCTCGGCGGCGGCCACGACGAGCGCGAGCAGACGCTGAACCAGCTGCTCGTCGAGATGGACGGCTTCGACGTCAAGGGCGGCGTCATCCTGATCGCCGCCACGAACCGCCCGGACATCCTCGACCCGGCCCTCCTGCGCCCCGGCCGCTTCGACCGCCAGATCGCGGTCGACCGCCCGGACATGCAGGGCCGCCTGGAGATCCTCAAGGTCCACCAGAAGGGCAAGCCGGTCGCGCCCGGCGTCGACCTGGCCGCCGTCGCCCGCCGCACGCCCGGCTTCACCGGCGCCGACCTGTCGAACGTGCTGAACGAGGCGGCGCTCCTCACGGCGCGCAGCAACAAGAAGCTGATCGACAACGAGATGCTGGACGAGGCGATCGACCGCGTGGTCGCGGGCCCGCAGCGGCGGACCCGGATCATGTCGGACAAGGAGAAGAAGATCACCGCGTACCACGAGGCCGGTCACGCCCTCGTCGCCGCGGCGTCCCCGAACTCCGACCCCGTCCACAAGATCACCATCCTGTCCCGCGGCCGTGCCCTGGGCTACACCATGGTCCTGCCGGACGAGGACAAGTACTCGACCACGCGCAACGAGATGCTCGACCAGCTCGCCTACATGCTGGGCGGGCGCGCCGCCGAGGAACTGGTCTTCCACGACCCGACCACCGGCGCGGCCAACGACATCGAGAAGGCCACCGCCACGGCCCGCGCGATGGTCACCCAGTACGGCATGACCGAGCGGCTCGGCGCGATCAAGTTCGGCGGCGACAACACCGAGCCCTTCCTCGGCCGTGAGATGGCGCACCAGCGGGACTACTCCGAGGAGGTCGCCGCGCTGGTCGACGAAGAGGTCAAGAAGCTCATCGAGACCGCGCACAACGAGGCCTGGGAGATCCTCGTCGAGAACCGCGACGTCCTCGACAACATGGTCCTCCAGCTCCTGGAGAAGGAGACGCTCGGCAAGGAGGAGATCGCCGAGATCTTCGCCCCGATCGTGAAGCGCCCGCCCCGCCCGGCGTGGACCGGCTCCTCGCGGCGTACGCCGTCGACGCGGCCGCCGGTGCTCTCGCCGAAGGAACTGGCGCTGACCAACGGCGCCGCCCCGGCGGCGGCCACCACGGCCACGTCGGTGGAGACGACGAAGACCGCCGAGGCGGCCCCGGAGGAGCGACCGGAGTCCTGACCCCGACGCCCCACCCGGAATGGATGCCGCGCCCCCCAGGTTCTAGCCTGTGGGGGTGCGGCATTTGCGCACTCCAGGCCGGAACGGAACGAGGACACATGACCGACGCGGTGACGCTGGACGGCGAGGGCACGATCGGCGAGTTCGACGAGAAGCGCGCCGAGAACGCCGTGCGTGAACTCCTCATCGCGATCGGCGAGGACCCCGACCGGGAGGGCCTGCGGGACACGCCCGCACGGGTGGCGCGGGCGTACAAGGAGATATTCGCGGGGCTGTGGCAGCAGCCGGAGGACGTGCTGACCACGACCTTCGACCTCGGCCACGACGAGATGGTGCTGGTCAAGGACATCGAGGTCTTCTCGACCTGCGAGCACCACCTGGTGCCGTTCCGGGGCGTGGCCCACGTCGGCTACATCCCCTCGTCCTCGGGGAAGATCACCGGCCTGTCGAAGCTGGCCCGGCTGGTGGACGTGTACGCCCGCCGCCCGCAGGTGCAGGAGCGGCTGACCACGCAGATCGCCGACTCGCTGATGGAGATCCTCGAACCCCGCGGCGTGATCGTGGTCATCGAGTGCGAGCACATGTGCATGTCCATGCGCGGGATCCGCAAGCCCGGCGCCAAGACCCTCACCTCGGCCGTGCGGGGCCAGCTGCGGGACATGGCGACCCGCACCGAGGCGATGAGCCTCATCATGGCCCGTTAGCGGCCCCTCACCGCGCGGCGGAGGCACGGCCTGCGGCAGACGCACGCACCACCGGGCGCGCCCCGCGACACGAGCGCGGCCCGCCGCGGTACGGCCGCGGCCCGGAGCGGGAGCGCACGCCCCGGAGTGCGGCCGGAGCACGGCCACGGGTACGGGTGCGCCCCGGGAGGCGGCCCCGCGGCGCGGGGACGGTCCGGGGCGCGGGTGCGGGATGCGGCGACCGGCTCCCGGCGGGAGCGGCGCGGCGGGTGGCGCTACGCCGCCGACGGAGAGGCGCCCGGGGGCTCGTCGTCCTCGGGCAGCCGGCACACCCGCTCCAGGAACAGCGCCGCCGCGATCACCGCGAAACCGGCCAGCACGGCGAAGCCCGCGTAGAGGGCCTGGTCGCGGCGGGCCGGGACGTCCAGGAAGCCCAGCAGGAAGGCTCCCGTACCCCCGTACATGCCGCTGACCGCGGCCGTGACCAGGGCACTGGCCTGGCCGAAGACCACCGCGCGGGCCGCCATCAGCGGCTCCACGCCCTTCGCGCCGGGGCGGCGCTCGCGCTGCGCCCGCAGCCGGGCGCGCAGGGACAGCGCCGTCGCCGCGAGGACCGCCGCGATGGCGGCCAGCACGATCGGGGCGGCCAGCGGGACGCTCGGCAGGGTGCCGAAGGCGTCCCACAGCCGTGCGCCGCCCCAGGAGAGGACGCCGGCCGCCACGAAGAGTCCGGCCAGTACCTTGACCCTGAGTTGCTTCACCGGTGTCCTTCGCGTCTGTCGGTGCCGTCGCCTGCGGTTCCGTAAGGGGGAACGGTCAGTCGGGGAGGCGGAGTTCCAGGTCCCGGCGGACGGTGACGCCTTCCTGGGCGACACCGGCCAGCAGGTCCGCCACCCGCCCCGCCCCGGGGAGCCGGGCCTCCGGCTCCACGTCCAGCCAGGGGCGCAGCACGAAGGCCCGCTGGTGGGCGCGCGGGTGGGGCAGGGTGAGGGCGGGGTCGTCGGAGACCTCGTCCGCGTACGCCACGATGTCCACGTCGACCGTCCGGGCGCCCCACCGCTCCGTGCGCACGCGGTCGAACGCCTCCTCCACGGCGTGCGCCCGCTCCAGCAGCGACGAGGGGGGCAGGGTGGTCTTCACCAGGACCACGGCGTTCAGGTACGGGGGCTGGGTGTCCGGGTCGACGCCCCAGGGCTCCGTCTCGTAGACGGGCGACACGGCCTTGACCCGCACGCCGGGGGTGTCCTCCAGGGCGTCGACGGCCCCCTGGAGGTTCTCCAGGCGGTTGCCGAGGTTCCCTCCCAGGGAGAGGACGGCCGGCCTGGGGTTGGACAGCGTGGTGTCGGCGGCGTCGACCTGCTCCGTCACGGAGGCGGGCACCGGCTGTACCGTCGGGTCGCTGGGCGTGCGGTTCATACGCGGCTCCGGGTGATCGTGATGGTCACATCGTCGAACGGGACGGTGATCGGGGCGTCCGGCTTGTGCACGCACACCTCGACCTCCTGCACACCCTCGTGCCCGAGGCACTGCCGGGCGATGCGCTCGGCCAGCGTCTCGATCAGGTCGACCGGCTCGCCCCGCACCACGCCGACGACCTCCTCCGCCACGACGCCGTAGTGGACGGTCTTCGCCAGGTCGTCCTCCTGGGCGGCGGGCCGGGTGTCGAGGCCCAGCACCACGTCCACGATGAACGTCTGGCCCTCCTCCCGCTCCTTGGGGAAGACGCCGTGGTGCCCGCGGGCCCTGAGGCCGCGCAGCGCGACACGATCCACGCGAATCACTCCTGCTGTCGTAGGTCCGGGAAGCTTCCGGGCCGGTGCGGTCGGCCCGGTCGCAACCCCTCGAATCTACCCGCGTCCACCGACAGGACCCGCACAGGTCCCGACGGGGGCCTTCCCGCGGTCCCGTCTATCCGCGCGGGGCGCTCACACCGCGCTCCCGTCGTCCTCGTCGTCGCCGGACTCCGCCAGGACGGGCGAACCGTGGTGGGACCAGACCTTCCAGCCGTCCGGGGTGCGGCGGAACAGGTTCGTCGCGACGACCAGCTGGCCGACCAGCGGGCCCAGTTCCGCGCCGTCCTCGGCCGGGCCGCCGCTGAGGATGTTCTCCGTGCAGGTCACCACCGCCGTGTCCGCCGCGACCGAGACCCTCACGTCTGTCAGGAAGAACTGGATGTACTCGGTGTTCGCCATGATCAGCGCGTACGAGCGGAGCACCTCGCCCCGGCCGGACAGCACCGGCCAGCCCGGGTGGACGCAGGAGACCTCGCCGTACCGGTCGTCCAGCCACAGGTCGGCGACCGCCTCGAAGTCGCCCTGCTCCACCGCCTCGTAGAAGGCGGTGTTGGCCAGTTCGACCGCCTCGGTGTCGGTGCGGGAGCCGCTCACGAGGCGGCGCCCTCGACGGCGCGGGCCACGCGGACGGCGTCCGCCGTCGCCCGCACCTCGTGGACGCGCACGGCCCAGGCGCCCTCGTGGGCGGCGATCGCGGAGACCGCGGCCGTCGCGGCGTCCCGCTCCCGCGCCGGCGGCGGGGCGTGCCCCTCCCGGGCCAGCACGCGGCCCAGGAACCGCTTCCGGGAGGCGGCAACCAGCAGGGGGCGGCCGAGGGTCCGCAGCTCCGCCAGGTGGGCCACGAGGGCCAGGTCGTGCTCGGCCCGCTTGGCGAAGCCCAGACCGGGGTCGACGATGAGCCGTTCGGGGGCCACGCCGCCCGCGACGACCGCCTCCACGCGCGCCCGGACCTCCGCGACGACCTCGGCGACCACGTCGTCGTAGACGGCGAGGGCGTTCATGTCCTCGCTGAAGCCGCGCCAGTGCATCACGACGAAGGGCACCTGCGCGGCGGCGACGGACGGCACCATGTCCGGGTCGGCCAGGCCGCCGCTGACGTCGTTGACGAGCACGGCGCCCGCCTCCACGGCCCGGCGCGCGACCGACGCGCGCATCGTGTCGACGGAGACGACGACGCCCTGCGAGGCCAGGCCCCGCACGACCGGCACGACCCGCCGCAGCTCCTCGTCCTCGTCCACCCGGGTGGCGCCCGGCCGCGTCGACTCGCCGCCGACGTCCACCAGGTCCGCCCCCTGGGCGGCCAGCTCCAGGCCGTGCTCGACGGCGGCGGCGGTGTCGAACCAGCGCCCGCCGTCGGAGAAGGAGTCGGGCGTCACGTTGACGACGCCCATGACCGCGCAGCGGTCCCACTCCGGCAGCCCCTGGACCGTGCCCCGTGCACGCAGCGTACTCATGCCCCCAGCGTAGGCCCGGCGGGGCGGCGGGGCGGCGACCGGGCCGGGTGCCGGGGGCCCGTCCGGGCGGCACCCGCGGGACGGGCGCGGACGGGGCGTCAGGCCGCGCGCATCCCCCGTTCGGACGCGGCGGGCGCGGCGGGCGCGGGGGACGGGGCGGTGCGCGAACGGGCCGGGCGGTCGGCGCGGCGGCGGAACGGGCGGGGCGGGGCCGGGTTCACGAAGCCCTCGGCCCGCATCGCGGCGAAGCCGACGCGGGGCAGGTCGCGCGCGGCGGGGTAGAGGACGAAGCGGGGCTCCCAGCGCGGCCGGAACTTCGCGTTGAACCGGTACAGCGACTCGATCTGGAACCAGCGGGACAGGAACACCAGCAGTCCGCACCACACCCGCAGGACCGGGCCGGGGCCCAGCCGCTCGCCGCGGGCCAGCGCCGAGCGGAACATCGCGAAGTTCAGCGACACCCGCTCGACGCCCAGCAGCGGGGCGGCCCGCAGGGCGGCGACGATCAGCAGCTCGTTCATGCCGGGGTCGGCGGAGCGGTCGCGGCGCATCAGGTCCAGGGACATCCCGGCCGGTCCCCACGGGACGAAGTGGATGACCGCCTTCAGGTCCCCGTACGGGGAGGCGTCCGGCGCGCCGTCCGCCGCCTCGTCCGCCCGGTGGGCGGTCGCGATCACCGCGTCGCCGTCCGCCGGGTCCCCGATGCGACCCAGGGCCATGGAGAAGCCGCGTTCGGTGTCGGTGCCCCGCCAGTCGGCCGCGGCCCGCCGTATGCGCTCCAGCTCGTCCTCCGGCAGGTCGCAAACGCGCCGCACCCGGGTCCGGTAGCCGTTGCGCTCGATGCGCTTGACCATCTGGCGGACGTTGCGCATGGCCCGTCCGGAGAGCGAGAAGTCCGCGACCTCCACCACCGCCTCGTCGCCCAGCTCCAGGGCGTCCAGGCCGGTCTCGCGGGTCCACACCCGGCCGCCGGTCTCGGAGCAGCCCATGACGGCGGGCGTCCAGGAGTGCGCCCTGGCCTCGTCCATGAACCGCTCGATGGCGCCGGGCCAGGCCTCCACGTCGCCGATCGGGTCGCCGCCGGCCAGCATCACCCCGGAGACGACGCGGTAGGCGACGGCGGCCTTGCCGCTCGGGGAGAAGACGACCGCCTTGTCGCGGCGGAGCGCGAAGTGGCCGAGGGAGTCGCGGCCGCCGTGCGCGGCGAGCAGTTCGCGCAGCCGGGCCTCGTCGTCCTCGCCGAGCCGGGCGACCGGTTGCTCGGGGCGGAACGCCAGGTGGACGGTGGTGGCGGCGGTGAGCAGGCCGAGCGCGCCGAGCGCGCAGCCGACCGTCCACGCCGCGCCGCCGGCGTACGCGATCGGCCCCTCGGCGCCGAGCAGGCCGAGCAGGACGTGCTCCAGGCGGTCGCTCAGGTCCGGGTCCCCGCCGGTCCTTCCGGGGTGGGCGCTCACGACGGCCAGGCCCAGGACCAGCGAGGCGGTGCCGGTGAGGGCGAGGCCGGCCAGTGCCCGCCGGCGGCCGCGCGGGGCCGGCCGGGCGGCGAACTCCCCGCGGTGGCGCAGCAGCAGCGCCAGCAGGGCCAGTGACAGCAGCGCGCCCGTCACGGAGTGGCGGTACGCGAACTGCGCCGCCGCCCCGGCCGGGAGCAGGGCCACAGCGGCCCACCAGGCGCGGCGCTTGCGGCGCTTCAGGGCGTGCCCCAGCAGGAGCAGCAGGACGCCGGTGGTGAGGGAGAGCGCGGCGGACGGCGGGCCGGGCGTGCCCGGCAGGACCTCCGCCAGGTCGCGGAGCCGGCTCGTCCGGAAGCGGGAGGACACCCCGGCGGCGACGTCCACCAGTCCGGCGAGCGCGCAGGCCGTGCCGGCGAGCGAGGGCGCCCGGCCGGCCCGCGGCCCGCGCGGGATCCGACGCCACCGGGCCGGAACCGATGCCGACTTGTCCCCATCTACCGTGACAGACATGACTTCCTGTGGCTCCGCGAGAGGTTGACGCGCCCCTTCGGCCCCGACGGCGTCGGAGCCGGCCAGCCGGACGGCACGTGCCCTCTAGGACGGCAGGTCCGTGCGGGCGGTTCACTCGCGCCGCGGAAAATCTCGACGAGGAAGGCTGGGGCGACGCATGGGTCTCACCGGTGGCAAGGTCCTGGCGCTGGCCGTCCTGGTGGCCGCCGCGCTGTTCGCGGTCACGGTGTGGCGGTGGCCGCGGCTCGCCGGGCGGTCCGCGCGGGCCGTGCTCGGCAGGGTCGGCCTGCTCCTGGCGACCCAGCTCTCGCTGTTCGCGGCGGTGGGCCTCGCCGCCAACGGCCACTTCCTGTTCTACGGCTCCTGGGCGGACCTCCTGGGCCGGGAGCGGGCGCCGGGCGTGGTCGTCGACCACCCGGTGCCCGGCGGTCGCGTCGAGGTCCTGGAGAAGCGCCCGCTGGACGTGCCGGGCGGCCACCGCCCGCAGGTCGGCGGCCAGATCCAGAAGGTGGTGATCTCCGGCGGGAGGTCCGGCATCGCGAGCCCCGCGTACGTCTACCTGCCGCCGGAGTACTTCCGGCCCGCCCACTCCCGGCGGACCTTCCCCGCCGCCGTGGTCCTCACCGGCTACCCGGGCACCGCCGAGAACCTGCTCAAGGGCCTGCGCTACCCCCGCACCGCGTACGAGCAGGCCAGGGCCGGGAGGATGCAGCCGATGGTCCTGGTGATGCTCCGCCCGACCGTCGCGCCGCCGCGGGACACCGAGTGCGTGGACGTGCCGGGCGGGCCGCGCACGGAGACGTACTTCGCCGAGGACCTGCCGAGGGCGGTCTCGGAGGCGTACCGGGTGGGCCGGGCCGCGCGGAACTGGGGCCTCATCGGCAACTCGACCGGCGGGTACTGCGCCCTGAAGATCGCGCTCCACCACCCGGACAGGTACGCGGCGGGCGCGGGCCTCTCGGCGTACTACCGGGCGGCCGAGGACGTCACGACCGGCGACCTGTTCCGGGGCGACGCGCGGCTGCGGAACCGGGCGGACCTGCTGTGGAGCCTCGGCCACCTGCCGCAGGGCAGGTCGTCGTTCCTGGTCACGACCTCCCGGAAGGGGGAGGGGAACCTCCGGGGGACGCGGGACTTCATCGCCGGGGTGAGGCCCCCCGCGCGCGTCTCGTCGATCACGCTGGACAGCGGGGGCCACAACTTCGGCACCTGGAACCGCGAGATACCGCCCGCCCTGGTCTGGCTCGGCGCCCGCCTCAGCGCGGCGTGACGCCGCCCGCCGGGCGGCGCAGCGCCCCGTGCGGCCGTCCGGGGCGAGGACACCCGGGTGGCGGTCGCCGGCGGCGGGGTCCACGACGGCGACCCGGCCCGCCTCGCACCGGAGCGTCGCGGAGAGCGCCTCCTCCGGCGATCCGCCCGGCGGCATCCGCGCCTCCACGGGCCGGGTGCGCTCCCGTACGGAATCGGGCGCGCCGCCCGTCCCCGCGCCGCCCGTCCCGCGCCGCCCGTCCCCGCGCCGCTCGGCAGCCAGCCGTACGCGGGGGGCCCCGCCGGCGCCGGACACCGCACCTCGGCCAAGGACGGCCGGGAACCGCGAGCCGTACGAACCGGCCCTGGAGAAGGGCGAGATCGGCGTCGTACCGGAATACGCGGCTACGCTTGCGGAATTCCGCAACGCGAAGGCGAACGGCCCGAAGGCGCCCCGGGAGAAGCCCGTCGTGTTCGGCGACGTGGCGGCGACCGTGGCGGCCCTGGAGAAGCCCGCCGCGCCGCGCGGACCGGAGATCCTTCCGGCGGGCGGGGCGGCCGACCGGAAGGCATTCGCGGTGAGCCGGGAATTCACGGCGCGGCACAAGCCGAAGTCCCTTTCGGATCTGCTCCGTTCGAAGCTGAAGGTGAAGATCGCGGCGGTGGCGAGGGCACCGTGCGGCCCTTCTGCGCGCCCGGCCTGAAGTTTGTCCACGGAATCGACGTGGCGGGGCGGACCCCGGGGGCGCGGGCACGCCGCGGGCCGAGCAGGCCGTGAAGGACGGCGCCGACCGGCCCGTGTCCACCACGGCGGCGGACGCCGCGCTCGACGCCTTCGGGCCGGTGCTCCTGGAGGACGGCGAAAAGCTTCGGAGCGCGGACAACGTGCTGCCGGTCGTCAATGCGGGGGACGCCGGTTCACCCCGGATCGCCACCGCTCCAGGCAAGATCACCAAGGCGCTGTCGACCGCCGATCCGATCGAGTCGAACCGGAAGGCCGACACCGAACGCGCAAAACCCGCCGATGTCGCCGAGGCCCACTGAAGGAGAAGGGACTGATCGGTGGGTGAGGCCCGCCGGGGCCGGAAGCGGAACGGCCGGTCCCGGTGATCGTATGGAAAAAACATTGCCAGGCTGACGTCCCGAAGTTCCCGTACGCACGGTAAATTTCCAGCCATGCCACGTGGACGCCACCGCCATTCCCCACCCCTGCACCGGCTGCTGCCGCCCTCCGCGGTGGCCGGCGCGTCCGTCCTCTGCGCCGCGGGCGCCTGGCTCCTGGCCGACCCGCTCGGACTGCGCCTGCTGGTCGCCGCCGCCGCGGCCGCCGCCGTGACGGGCGCGGTCCTCATGCGCGTCTGGGACCGCGCGGCCGGTCGTCGCGTCGCCGAACTGACCCGTGCCCGTGCCGGCGAGCGGTGGAGGGCCGAGGAGCGCGTAGCCGAACTGGAGGCCGACCTGGAGGAGGCCCGCGAGCTGCGCGCCAAGCTCGACGCGAAGCTGCGCGCCAAGCGGGTCGAGCTCGCCGGCCTCCGCAACGAGCACGCGGAGCTGCTGCGCCGGTACGCCACCGCCGAGACCGAGCGCGCCAGCGCCCTGGAGGGCCGCCGCCGGCTCGCCCTGGGCTCCGCCCCCGGCGCCCGGGCGGACGGCGGGGGCCGCGCGGCCGGGGCCCCGGCCAGGGAGGACTACCTGCGNTGNCGCGCNGGCCCTCGACCTCCTCGCGCGCGGCGCCGCCGCCCGGGAGGCCCGCCCGGCCGCCGAGGCCGCGCCCGGCCCCTCGGGGGCCACCTCCCGCACGACCGGGACGTCCGCCCTGGCGACGCGCCCCGTCCCGCCCGCGGCCGCCGTCCCGCAGGCCGCCCGGCGCCGTCCCGCCCCGCGTCCGGTGGGCGGCTTCGACTTCTTCGGCACGCGGAAGGCGGCCGGCGGTTCCGGCGCCGGAGAGCCCGCCGCCGCGAAGTCCGCCCCCGCGAAGCCCGCCGCCGCGAAGCCCGCCTCCGTCCCCGCCTCCGTCCAGGACGAGGACCTGGCGGACGTGGTGGGGGAGGAGGCGCTCGCCGCCGCGCGTCCCGCCGGAGGGGACGGGGAGCGGGCCGACGGCGAGGTCATCGACCTGACCGCGCACGACGAGACCGAGCAGCTCGACGTGGCCGGGCTGCGGAACGCGGTGGGCTCGTAGGCGTCCTTTCGCGCACGTGGGCCGCGACGGCGGCGGGGACCCCGGGTCCCCGCCGCCGTTCCCGTGCGCGGGGCGCCTACTTGTCGATGTCGCCGACGACGAAGAAGAACGACCCCAGGATCGCC
The DNA here is from genome assembly GCF_023614315.1 of Streptomyces sudanensis. Classification (NCBI taxonomy): domain Bacteria; kingdom Bacillati; phylum Actinomycetota; class Actinomycetes; order Kitasatosporales; family Streptomycetaceae; genus Streptomyces; species Streptomyces sudanensis. Next base: position 3,354,063 of record NZ_CP095474.1, read on the forward strand.
ACCATGTCCGCGACCAGCGTCCCCGGCAGCAGCTCCGACAGCACCTGGATGTTGTTGTACGAGGCGGAGCGCAGCTTCAGCCGGTACGGGGTCTTGTCGCCCTTGGAGACCAGGTAGTAGCCGTTGACGCCGAGCGGGTTCTCCGTCCACGCGTACGTGTGGCCCTCGGGCGCCTTGAGGACCTTCGGCAGCCGCTGGTTGACCGGGCCGGGCGGCAGGTGCGCGATCCGGTCCAGGCAGGCGTCGGCCAGGTCCAGCGCGTTGTGCGTCTGCTCCAGCAGGCACTCGAACCGGGCGAGGCAGTCGCCCTCCCGCCGGGTGACGACCCTCAGCGTGTCCCGCAGCTCCCCGTACGCCAGGTACGGCTCGTCGCGGCGCAGGTCGAAGTCGACGCCGGAGGCGCGGGCGATCGGGCCGCTCACCCCGTACGCGTGCACCGCCTCCGGGGAGAGCACGCCGACGCCCCGGGTGCGGCCGCGGAAGATCTCGTTGCCGAGGACCAGCCGGTCGTACACGTCCATGCGGGAGCGGACGGCGGCGACGGTCTCGCGGGTGCGGTCCAGCCAGCCCGCGGGGAGGTCCTCCTTCAGCCCGCCGACCCGGTTGAACATGTAGTGGATCCGGCCGCCGGAGACCTCCTCCATGACGCGCTGGAGGTCCTCCCGCTCCCGGAACGCGTGGAAGATCGGCGTGATGCCGCCCAGCTCCAGCGGGTACGAGCCGAGGAACATCAGGTGGTTCAGGACCCGGTTGAGCTCGGCGAGCAGGGTCCGCGTCCACACGGCCCGCTCCGGTACCTCCATGCCGAGCATCCGCTCGACGGCGAGGACGACGCCCAGCTCGTTGGAGAACGCCGAAAGCCAGTCGTGGCGGTTGGCCAGCATGATGATCTGCCGGTAGTCGCGCGCCTCGAACAGCTTCTCGGCGCCGCGGTGCATGTACCCGACCACCGGCTCCGCGTGCCGGATCACCTCGCCGTCGAGGACCAGGCGGAGGCGGAGCACACCGTGCGTCGAGGGGTGCTGGGGGCCGATGTTCAGCACCATGTCGGTGCTCTCGGCGGCGCCTCCGATGCCGACCGTGGTCTCCCGGGGCGGGGTGCTCTCCGTCATGGCGCTCAGTATCCCCCGGCGGGCCGCCGCTGGAGCAGCCAGGTGAAGTCGCCCAGTCCGCCGCGCGCGGTCAGCTCGGCGGCCTGGCCGGCGGCGGCGAGGGCCCGTACGTAGGCGGCCGGGTCGGACGAGGCGAGCGCGAGGGCCGGCCGCTCCCCGGACACCCCGAGCCGCCGCAGCGCCTCCCGCTGCGGCAGCAGTTCGGCCGGCCCGGCCGCCGCGGCCGCGCACGCGTCCAGGGCGACGTGGGAGGTGAGGTCGCAGGTGCCGTCCGGGACGGGCCGGACCTCGCGGCCCTGGCGGAAGCCGGTCAGCGTGCCGAAGGGGGGCCTGGCGCCCGCCGTGTGCGCGTAGTCCACCGCGACCGCCAGCCCCGCCTCCACGGTGCGCGCGGCCGCCGTCCACGCCTCGTCGCGGGGCCGGCCGATCTCGGCCCGCGCCCCCGGCTCCCGCAGCGGCCACCAGCGGTCGAGCCACTCCGCGTCCGCCCCGGTGACCGGCGGGCCGAGCCGTTCGGCGCCGTCCTGCCGCACCTCCACGTACCGGACGGTGCCGTCGTCGCCGACCTGGGCGACGTCGACCGGGACGTTGTCCAGCCACTCGTTCGCGAACAGCAGCCCCCGCACCCCGGCGGGCGGGCGGGCCACCCACTCCACGCGCGGGTCCAGGCCCGGGGGCCGGGGGGCGCGCTCCACGGCGTACGCCCGTACGCGCAGGTCCGGCGGGAGCGCGGCCAGCACCCCGGTCACCAGCTCACCGCGGCCGGCGCCCATGTCGACGAACGCCACCTCGTCCGCGCCGTCCGCCCCCGCGCCCGCCCCGAGGTCCGCGGCGACGCGCTCCAGCAGCCGGGCGACGGCGGCGGCGTACAGGGGCGAGGCGTGCACGGAGGTGCGGAAGTGACCTGCGGGGCCCTCGGGGCGGAGGTAGAACCCGCCCGGCCCGTACAGCGCGTCGCCCGCCGCCGCCCGCCATCCCCGCCACGACCGGTCGTCCCAGGTCATGCCGCCTCCCCAGCCGTCCCCCGCCGTCTCCTCCGCCACGGGCACAGTGTCCACCCTGGGGAGTAGGAGCCGGCGAACCGGATCGCACTCCCGGTTGACCCGCGCACCTGTCCGGTTTCCCTACGCTGGCCGTGTGCAGCACCTCTACGACTTCCTCCGCAGGCACCCGACGGGTGTCGACAGCTTCTGGGCGCTGGTGCTGTCCGGCCTCTCCGTCCTGTGGGTGGCCACGGTCCCGGGCGGGCCGGGCGGACCGGGCGGCCCGGGCGAGCCGGTCGCCGCCGCGGTCGCCCTGCTGTTCGGGCTGGTCGTGGCGTTGCGCCGCCGCATGCCGGAGAGGATGCTGCTGCTGGCGGTGGCCCTCGGGGGCGTGCAGCTCCTGGTCGACCTCCCGCCCAACCCGGCCGACTTCGCCATGCTCGTCGCCATCTACAGCGTCGCCGCCCACGACGGGCCGCGCTGGGCGTCGCGGCTCGCCCTGGCCGGCGGGGCGTGCGCGGCCACGGTCTCGCAGCTGCGGTGGCCGATGGAGCACATCTCCGCCACCGGGCGGATGTTCTCCACGGTCGTGATGTCGGTGCCGTTCGTGCTCGCCTGGGTCCTCGGCGACTCGATGCGCACCCGCCGCGCCTACCTGGCCCAGCTGGAGGAGCGCGCGGACCGGCTGGAGCGCGAGCGGGAGGCGCGGGCCAAGGTCGCCGTCGCCGCCGAACGGGCCCGCATCGCGCGCGAACTCCACGACGTGGTCGCCCACAACGTCTCCGTCATGGTGGTCCAGGCGGACGGCGCCGCCTACGTGCTGGACGCCTCGCCGGACCAGGCGCGGCAGGCGCTGGAGACCATCTCCTCCACCGGCCGGCAGGCCCTCGCGGAGATGCGGCGGCTGCTCGGCATCCTGCGGACCGGTGAACCGGAGGAGGCGGGGGAGTACGTCCCGCAACCGGACGTGCAGCAGATCGGCGACCTCGTCGAACAGGTCCGCACCGCCGGCCTCCCCGTCGACTTCAGGGTCGAGGGCACCCCGCGCCGGCTGCCCACCGGGGTGGAGCTCACGGCGTACCGCATCGTCCAGGAGGCCCTCACCAACACCCGCAAGCACGGCGGCCCGGACGCCGGCGCGCGCGTGCGGCTGACGTACTTCGACGACGGGCTCGGACTGCTCGTCGAGGACGACGGCCGGGGCGCGGCGCACGAGACGTACGCGGACGGCGGCGCGGACGGCCGGGGGCACGGCCTGATCGGCATGCGCGAGCGGGTCGGCATGGTCGGCGGCACCCTGGACGCCGGCCCGCGTCCGGGCGGAGGCTTCCGGATCAGCGCGCTGCTCCCCCTGAAGCCCGCCCACTAGGGCGTCTCTC
>NZ_CP095474.1:3357556-3363471 GCF_023614315.1 Streptomyces sudanensis
CGGCAAATATCTATCAGCAGGAGGCTCGGAGAATTGTAGAAGAGACGNGNNCCNNNNCCGCGGGCCCCGCGGATCACCGCGGACCGCCGCGGGGCCCCGCTCCCACCAGGAACAGGACCCAGACATGACGATCCGGCTGATGCTCGTCGACGACCAGGTGCTGCTGCGCACCGGCTTCCGCATGGTGCTGGCCGCCCAGCCGGACATGGAGGTGGCGGCGGAGGCGGGCGACGGGGTGGAGGCGCTCCAGGTGCTGCGGTCGACACCGGTCGACGTGGTGCTCATGGACGTCCGCATGCCGAAGCTCGACGGGGTGGAGGCCACCCGCCGCATCTGTGCCGAGCCCGGCGCGCCCCGCGTCCTCATCCTGACCACCTTCGACCTGGACGAGTACGCCTTCTCCGGGCTGAAGGCCGGGGCGAGCGGCTTCATGCTCAAGGACGTGCCGCCCGCCGAGCTGCTCGCGGCGATCCGCGCCGTCCACAGCGGGGACGCGGTGGTCGCGCCCTCCACGACCCGCCGGCTCCTGGACCGGTTCTCCCCGATGCTGCCCGGCGGCGTCGGCCGGGAGCCGGAGCACAAGGCGCTGTCCCGCCTCACCGACCGCGAGCGCGAGGTCATGCTCCTCGTCGCCCAGGGCCTGTCGAACGGCGAGATCGCCGCCCGCCTCGTCCTGTCCGAGGCGACCGTGAAGACCCACGTCGGCCGCATCCTCACCAAGCTGGGGCTCCGCGACCGCGTCCAGGTCGTCGTCCTCGCCTACGAGACCGGCCTGGTCCGCGCCGGCGGGGGAAGGACCTCCTGATGCTGCTGTGGCTCAACGGCCCCTTCGGCGGGGGCAAGACCCAGACCGCCCACGAACTGCGCCGCCGCCTGCCCGGAAGCGTGGTGTGCGACCCGGAGGAGGTCGGCTTCGGCCTGCACCGCATGACCCCGCGGCCGCTGCGCGGCGACTTCCAGGACCTGCGGGCCTGGCGGCAGGGCGTCCGCGAGGTCCTCGACCTGGTCCTGCGCCGCCACGGCACCGGACCCGTCATCGCCCCGATGACCCTCGTCGATCCCGGCTACTTCGACGAGATCGTCGGCGGGCTCCGCGCCGACGGGCACGAGGTGCACCACTTCGCGCTGCTCGCGCGGCGCGAGACGGTCCTGCGGCGGCTCACCGAGCGCGGGCCGGGACGCGGGCTGAAGCGGGAGGGCTTCGCCGTCGCCCGCCTCGACCACTGCCTCGAACGGCTCTCCCGCCCCGAGTTCGCCCACCACGTCCACACCGACCGCCTGACCGTCCCGCAGGTCGCCGACACCGTGGCCGCCCTGGCCGGACTGCGCCCGCTGCCCGACACGTACGGGCCGCTCCGGCACCGGCTGTACCGCGCCGGGGTCGGCCTGCGCCACATCAGGCTCGGGTGACCGCACCGCCGGGGAGGCCGGCCGGCCCGGCCGGGCGGTACGGCCGAGGGCCGTCCCGCGGGTCCCCGGGCCGCCCGCCGGTGCCCGAACCGACCGGCCGGGCGGGCCGCCGTCGAATCCGCCGGTGGGTTCCGCGCACCACACCGGAACCGGGCAGGCCGGTCCGGCGACGGCGGCCGGCCGCCTTCCCGAGCCGAGCCGCGGGACGGCTCTCAGCGCAGCACCGTCTCCAGGAAGTCGCTGCCGATCCGGGCCACCGCCGCCACGTCCAGCTGGTGCAGCACGTAGCGGCCCCGGCGGCGGACCGTCACCAGCCCGGCCTTCTTCAGCGCCGACAGGTGCCGGGAGACCTCCGGCGAGGTGATCCCGTACGTGTCGGCCAGCTCGCTCGTCGTGTACGAGCCGCGGGCGAGCTGCCGGCACAGGCGCATCCGCATGGGGTGGGCCAGCGCGTCCATGCGGCGCTGGAGCAGCTCCACCGGCGCCGGGCCCGGCACGGACGGCGCGCCGACCGGGTACTGCACGACCGGCCGCCAGCCCGGCGCGTGCAGCACCATCAGGTGCGGCCAGCCGAAGCCGGTCGGCACGAACACCACCCCGGCCCCGACCTCCGGGTCCACCGCCGTCGTCCGGCCGTGCGCCATCTTGTCCACGTGGATGCGCCGCCGCGCCCCCTCCTCCTCGACCGAGACCACCGGGGACACCGCGTGCAGCGCCTCGGCCAGGCCCCTGCGGCGCAGCAGCTCGCCCTTCTCCCGCGCGTCGGCCGCCAGCCCCGGACCGACCCGCCGCCAGGTGTCCGAGAAGAACGCCCGGTCGCAGTCCTCGAACAGGCGCCGCAGCCACGACCGGACCCCGCTCGGGTCGTCCAGCAGCCGGCGGGTGAACTCCAGCTGCCGGGGCCCCCGGTTGGCGGCCAGCTCCAGTGCGCGGGCGGGCCGCACCGGCGCCCCCTCCATGTAGGAGGAGCAGGTGAACTCCAGTGCCGCCCCGACGAACCGCTCCTCGTCCAGCCGGTCCAGCAGGTCCAGCTCCTCCGCGAGCGTCGCCCCCGGCCGGCCGTCCCCGCCCGGCAGCCCCGCGTACGGCTGGAACACGTCCGACATCGTCGCCGTCCACAGGAAGTTCGCCTCGTGGAGCCGGTCGGCCAGGTCGGGCTTGAGGCCCGCGGCCGTGGCCGTCGCCCACCCATGCAGCCCCGGGTGGTGCTCCGGCTCGGCCAGCGCGTGCAGGGCCATGCCCAGCTCGGCGAGGGGAGAGATCGCGAAGCCGATCCGCTCGGGCGGCAGGCCGGTGATGTCTATCGTCACGCTCACCTCCCCATGGTGCGGTGTGCCGGACGGAGCGGGCGGTCGCTTGACGAGCCTCGTCAATCGACGCGCCCCCGCCGCCGCGGCCACCGCAGCCTGGTTCCATGAACGCGATCCAGCAGCACCTCCTCGACTCCTACCGTGCCGTCCGGCACGACCTGCCCGCCCCGCCCCCGCCGGGCACCACGCCCCTGCGGGACCTCCTCCGCCGCCCCGGTACCGCCCCGCCGCCCGGACGGCCGCCGCTCACCCCTCCCGTACCACCCGGCGCACCGACTCCATGAACACCGCCACCGCCTCCCGCACGTCGTCCGCCGTCCACTCCAGGCCCGGCGCCGTGACCGTCACCTCGGTCATCGCCACACCGGGCGGACCGCCCGCCCGCCCCTCGGACCAGCGCCGGAAGAGGACCGTCCCCGTCTCCTCGGCCTGGCGGACGGCCGCCTCCGTCAGGACCTCCGGCGCGTACGGGAGCCACACCTGGAACTCGTGGGTGTGCGGCACCTCCGGGTGCACCCGGAACCACACCGCCCCCGCCGCCTCGAAGCCCTCCCGCAGCGCGGCCGCCACGACCCGCGCCCGCGCCGCGTACGACGGCAGCCTCGGCAGCTCCCGCTCCAGACCCAGCAGGGCCGCCAGCGCCGCCGGATGCTGCTGGAACACGCCGCCCCCGTACCGGTGGCGCCACGCCCGCGCCTCCTCCGCGAACGACTCCGGCCCCACCAGCGCCGCCCCGGACAGCCCGCCCAGCGACTTGTAGAAGGACACGTACACGCTGTCCGCCAGGCCCGCGATCTCCGGCAGGCCCCGACCGAAGTGCGCCGTCGTCTCCCACAGCCGCGCGCCGTCGAAGTGCACCACCGCGTCCCGCTCCCGGGCGGCCTCCACCACCTCCTCCAGTTCCTCCCACGCCGGCAGCACGAACCCCGCGTCGCGCAGCGGCAGCTCCAGCATCAGCGTCCCGAACGGGTCCTCCACCGCCCGCACCTCGTCCGCGGTCGGCAGCCGGCCGGCGCGCGTCGGGTGGACCGTCCGCAGCCCGGTCACCGCCCCCAAGGCGCCCCGCTCGTGCACCTCCGGATGGGCCAGCGGGTGGAGCGCCACGACCCGGTTGCCGGTGCGCCCCGCCCAGCACCGCAGCGCCACCTGCTGCGCCATCGTCCCCGTGGGGAAGAACACCGCCGCCGGGAACCCGAGCAGCTCCGCCACCCGCCGCTCCAGGTGCTCGACGACGCCGTCCCCGTACAGGTCGACGCCCGCGTCCAGGTCGTACACCGACGGCCCCTCCGCGGCCAGTACCGCGAGCCACTCGCCCGGTGTCGCCTCCGCCGGCGACCGGTGCAGCAGCCGCCCGGCCGCCCGCCACGCCGCGATCCGGCGCCGCCGCTGCGCGGCCTCCCCGTCCCGGTCCTCCGTCTCCTCCCCGTCCCGGTCCTCCTCCCCGTCGTCCCGTCCGCCCCCGCTCCGGCCCTCACGCCGCCGCGCGGCCCGCCCGTCCCGGTCCTCACCGTCCCGGTCCCTCACCCCTTCCCCGTACGTCGCGCCCTCCGGCGCCTCCGGCCGCTCCGCCGCGGCCCCGTCCGCTCGTCCGAGGGGGCCGCCGTCATCCATCGCATCATTCATGCCGGGATCATGCCCCCACGTCGTCCACAGGCGCGTGGGTTTGTCAGACCGGTCCGGGGACCCTGTGGACGGTGCGGAAGCGGCCGTGGGGCGCTGGCGTAGCATGGCGGGAAATCGTCCGGTACCCACCGAGGACTGGAACGGAAGGCCGTCGCCACGTGAATCCACCAGCAGAGCCCCGCCCCGCCAGGCTCACCGTAGGCGTCGTGGGCGCGGGCCGGGTCGGACCCGCCCTGGCCGCGTCCCTCCGGCTCGCCGGACACCGCCCGGTCGCCGTCTCCGGTGTGTCCGACGCGTCCCGTCGGCGCGCCGCCGAGTTGCTGCCCGACGTGCCCGTCGTCCCGCCCGCGCAGGTACTGGAGCGGGCCGAGCTGGTCCTGCTGACCGTCCCCGACGACGCCCTGCCCGGGCTGGTCGAGGGGCTCGCGCGGACCGGTGCGGTGCGGCCCGGTCAGCTCCTGGTGCACGCCTCCGGCCGGTACGGCACCGGTGTGCTCGACCCCGCCCGCCGGGTCGGCGCCCTGCCGCTCGCCCTGCACCCCGCCATGACGTTCACCGGCACCGCCGTCGACGTCCAGCGGCTCGCCGGATGCTCCTTCGGGGTGACCGCGCCCGACGAGCTGCGCCTGGCCGCCGAGGCCCTCGTCATCGAGATGGGCGGCGAGCCCGAGTGGATCGCCGAGGAGGCCCGCCCCCTCTACCACGCGGCCCTCGCGCTGGGCGCCAACCACCTCGTCACCCTGGTGGCGCAGTCGATGGAGCTGCTCCGCAGGGCCGGGGTGGGCGCGCCCGACCGGATGCTCGGCCCGCTCCTCGGCGCCGCCCTGGACAACGCGCTGCGGTCCGGCGACGCCGCCCTGACCGGGCCCGTCGCACGCGGTGACGCAGGTACGGTCGCCGCGCACGTCGCGGAGCTGCGCAAGCACGCCCCGGCCACGGTCGCCGGCTACCTGGCGATGGCCCGCTCGACCGCGGACCGGGCCCTCGCGCACGGCCTGCTCAAGCCCGAACTCGCGGAGGACCTGCTGGGTGTCCTCGCCGCGGGACCCGCCGGCGAAGGACGCCCCGACGACCGGGGCCCGGAAGGAGACACCGGCCGATGAGCCCGACGCCGCACGCCGCCGGGACGCCCGGCGAGGCCCCGGGCGCACGCCCCGGTGTCACGCTCGTCCACACCCGTGAGGCACTGGACCGGTTCATGGAGCAGGCCCGGACCCGGTCCGCCCCGGACGCCACCCGGCCCCCGGGCAGCACACCCGCCCNNNAACACCCCGACACCACGGCCATCCCGCCCGCCATATCCCCCACGGACGCCACAGTTCCCACGGACGCCGCAGTCCCCACGGACGCCGCAGTTCCCACGGACATCGCATCCCCCACGGACGGTNCAGCCGCCCCGCGCCCCCCGCGGCCGCCTCCGCCCGGGGAGAGCGGGCGGAGCCGGCCGCGGGGGGCGGGGCGGCTGCGGCGTCCGTGGNNNNGCCCGCCCCCGCCCCCCGGGTCGCCGTCGTCATGACCATGGGCGCGCTCCACGAGGGCCACGCCGCGCTGGTGCGGGCCGCGCGGCGTGGC
>NZ_CP095474.1:3363476-3368056 GCF_023614315.1 Streptomyces sudanensis
GGGCGGGAGGGCTCCGTCGTCGTCACCGTCTTCGTCAACCCGCTGCAGTTCGGGCCGGGGGAGGACCTCGACCGCTACCCCCGCACCCTCGACTCCGACGTGCGGATCGCCGGGGAGGCCGGCGCCGACGCCGTGTTCGCGCCCTCCGTGGAGGAGGTGTACCCCGGGGGCGAGCCGCAGGTGCGCGTCTCCGCCGGCCCCATGGGGCGGCGGCTGGAGGGCGCGTCCCGGCCCGGCCACTTCGACGGCATGCTGACGGTCGTGGCCAAGCTGCTCCACCTCACCCGCCCCGACCTGGCGTTCTTCGGCCAGAAGGACGCCCAGCAGCTGGCCCTGATCCGGCGCATGGCGCACGACCTGGCGTTTCGCGTGGAGATCGTCGGCGTGCCCACCGTCCGGGAGCCCGACGGCCTGGCCCTGTCCAGCCGCAACCGCTACCTGTCGGCCCGGGAGCGCCGTACCGCGCTCGCCCTGTCCGCCGCGCTGTTCGCCGCCCGGGACCGGCTCGCCGCCCAGCAGGCGCTGCGTGCGCGCGCCGCGACCCTGCCGGCGCCGCCCAGCCGCGCCGAGGCCCTGTCCCGGATCGGCGAGTCCCGCGCGGCGGCCGACGCGCACGCCGTCGCCCAGGCGGCCCAGCACGGCACGGGCGGCGGTGCCGACGCGGTCCGCGCCGCCGCCCGCGCCGTACTGGACGAGGCCGCGAAGGCGGAGCCGCCGCTCGACCTCGACTACCTCGCCCTCGTGGACCCGGCCGACTTCACCGAGGTCCCCGACGACCACACCGGGGACGCGCTCCTCCTCGTCGCCGCCAAGGTCGGCACCACCCGGCTGATCGACAACCTGCCCCTGACCTTCGGAGTCCCCGCATGACCGGCATACGACTGCAGGCCCCGGCACCCGGCTGGGCCATCGACGCCGACGTGGTCGTCGTGGGCTCCGGCGTCGCCGGCCTGACCGCGGCCCTGCGCTGCACGGCGGCCGGGCTCCGCACGGTCGTCGTGACCAAGGCCCGCCTCGACGACGGTTCGACCCGCTGGGCGCAGGGCGGCATCGCCGCCGCGCTCGGCGACGGCGACACCCCCGAGCAGCACATGGAGGACACCCTCGTCGCGGGCGCCGGCCTGTGCGACGAGGCGGCGGTCCGCGCGCTGGTCACGGAGGGCCCCGACGCGGTGCGCCGCCTCATCGCCACTGGGGCCCGGTTCGACACGGACGCGTCCGGCACCATCGAGCTGACCCGCGAGGGCGGCCACCACCGCCGCCGCATCGCGCACGCGGGCGGGGACGCGACGGGCGCCGAGATCTCCCGGGCCCTCGTCGACGCGGTCCGCGAGCGGGCCGTCCGCACCATCGAGAACGCGCTCGTCCTCGACCTCCTCACCGACGCCGACGGCCGCGCGGCGGGCGTGACCCTGCACGTCATGGGCGAGGGCCGGCACGACGGCGTCGGCGCCGTCCACGCCCCGGCGGTCGTCCTCGCGACCGGCGGCATGGGCCAGGTCTTCTCCGCCACCACCAACCCGGCGGTCTCCACCGGCGACGGCGTCGCGCTCGCGCTGCGCGCCGGCGCCGAGGTCGCCGACCTGGAGTTCGTCCAGTTCCACCCCACCGTCCTGTTCCTCGGCCCGGAGGCGCAGGGCCAGCAGCCGCTGGTCTCCGAGGCGGTACGGGGCGAGGGCGCCCACCTGGTCGACGCGGACGGCGTCCGGTTCATGGTCGGGCAGCACGAGCTCGCCGAGCTGGCCCCGCGCGACATCGTCGCCAAGGGCATCATGCGGCGGATGCGCGAGCAGGGCGCCGCCCACATGTACCTCGACGCCCGCCACTTCGGCGCCGCGATGTGGGCGTCCCGCTTCCCCACGATCCTCGCCGCGTGCCGCAGGCACGGCTTCGACCCGGTGACGGAGCCCGTCCCGGTCGCCCCCGCCGCCCACTACGCCTCCGGCGGGGTCCGCACCGACCTGAGCGGCCGCACCACCGTGCCGGGCCTCTACGCGTGCGGGGAGGTCGCCTGCACCGGCGTCCACGGCGCGAACCGGCTCGCCTCGAACTCCCTCCTGGAGGGGCTGGTCTTCGCGGAGCGCATCGCCGAGGACATCGCCCGCGGCGCCGCCCGCGGCACGGGCGCCGCAGCTCCCGCCCCGCACCCCGCGCCGCGCGCCCTGCCGCTGCTCGACCCGGCCGCCCGTACGCGGGTGCAGCACGTGATGACGCTCGGCGCCGGGGTCCTGCGCTCCGCCGCCAGCCTCGCCGAGGCGGCCGAGCGGCTGGACGCCGTCCACGCCGAGGCACTCGGCGCCGACGGCCGCGGCGCGGCCGGGCCCGGCGTCGAGGCGTGGGAGACCACCAACCTCCTGTGCGTCGCCCGCGTCCTGGTCGCCGCGGCCCGCAGCCGCGAGGAGACCCGCGGCTGCCACTGGCGCGAGGACCGTCCCGACCGGGACGACCCCGCCTGGCGCCGCCACCTCGTCGTACGCCTCCGCCCGGACCGGAGCCTGGACGTCCGTACGACCGCCACCCACGACTTCCCCCCGACCATCCACCCCGCGGAACAGGCCGCCGTCCCCAGGGAGCAGTACGCATGAGCACGCCCGAAGAACACCCGCAGCCCGTGGACCTCCCCCTGCTCGGAACCGGGGCGCCCGCGCCCGCCCGGGACGCGGCGGACGGCGGCTGCGGCGAAGGCTGCGGCTGCGCGGCCGGCCCGGAGGGCGACGAGGGGTACGAGTGCGGGCTCGACCCGGCGCTCGCCGAGATCCTCGCCGCGTCGGGCCTCGACCCGGTCCTCGTCGAGGACCTCGCGTACCGCGCGATCGAGGAGGACCTGGACGGCGGCGTGGACGTCACCACGGTCGCGACGGTCCCCGAGGACGCCGTCGCCACGGCGGACTTCACCGCGCGCGAGGCGGGCACGGTCGCCGGCATCCACGTCGCGGAGGCGGTGCTGTCGATCGTCTGCACCGACGCGTTCGAGGTCGAGCGGCACGTGCTGGACGGCGACCGCGTCGAGGCGGGCCAGAAGCTCCTCTCCGTCACCACCCGCACCCGGGACCTGCTGACCGGCGAGCGCAGCGCCCTCAACATCTTGTGCCGCCTCTCCGGCATCGCCACCGCCACCCGCGCCTGGGCGGACGCCCTGGAGGGGTACCGGGCGAAGGTCCGCGACACCCGCAAGACCACCCCCGGCCTGCGCGCCCTGGAGAAGTACGCCGTCCGCTGCGGCGGCGGCGTCAACCACCGCATGTCGCTCTCCGACGCGGCGCTGGTCAAGGACAACCACGTGGTCGCGGCGGGCGGCGTCGCCGAGGCGTTCAAGGCCGTGCGGGAGCAGTTCCCCGACGTGCCGATCGAGGTCGAGGTGGACACGCTCGACCAGGTCCGCGAGGTGCTGGAGGCGGGCGCGGACCTGATCCTGCTGGACAACTTCACGCCCGCCGAGACCGGGGAGGCCGTCGCGCTCGTCGCGGGCCGCGCCGCCCTGGAGTCGTCGGGCCGGCTCACCCTGGAGAACGCCGCCGCGTACGCCGCGACCGGCGTCGACTACCTCGCGGTGGGCGCCCTCACCCACTCCTCGCCGATCCTCGACATCGGCCTCGACCTGCGAGAGGCCCGGGGCTGACCGATGCTCCTCACCATCGACGTCGGCAACACCCACACCGTCCTCGGCCTCTTCGACGGTGAGGAGATCGTCGAGCACTGGCGGATCTCCACCCTCACCCGCCGCACCGCCGACGAGCTGGCGGTGGTGTTCCAGGGGCTGATGGGCACGCACCCGCTGCTCGGCGCGGAGCTGGGCGACGGCATCGAGGGCATCGCGATCTGCTGCACCGTCCCGTCCGTGCTGCACGAGCTGCGCGAGGTGACCCGCCGCTACTACGGCGACGTGCCCGCGGTCCTCGTCGAGCCCGGCATCAGGACGGGGGTGCCGGTCCTCACCCACAACCCCAAGGAGGTCGGCGCCGACCGGATCGTCAACGCGCTGGCGGCGGTCGAGCTGTACGGGGGCCCGGCGATCGTCGTCGACTTCGGCACGGCGACGACGTTCGACGCGGTCAGCCCGCGCGGCGAGTACGTCGGCGGGGCGATCGCCCCGGGCATCGAGATCTCCGTCGAGGCGCTCGGCGCCCGGGGCGCCCAGCTCCGCAGGATCGAGATGACGCGGCCGCGCGGGGTGATCGGGAAGAACACGGTCGAGGCGATGCAGTCCGGCATCGTGTACGGCTTCGCGGGCCAGGCCGACGGGATCGTCGACCGCATGCGGCGGGAGCTGGTCGGGCCGGACGGCGAGCCCTCCGACGTGACGGTCATCGCCACGGGCGGGCTCGCCCCGACGGTGCTGGGCGAGGCGAGGCTGATCGACGAGCACGAGCCGTGGCTGACGCTGATCGGGCTCCGCCTGGTGTACGAGCGGAACGTCCCCCACATGTGAGGACCCCGGCCGGGAGGCGGCCGGGACCGTGAGCGGTACCGGGCACGGGGGCGGCCGGGGCCTTGAGCGGCACCGGGCACGGGGGCGGCCGGCCCCGCTCTTCCCCGTGCTTCGGCGGGCAGGCGCGCGGGACCGCCCCCCGCCGCACCCC
>NZ_CP095474.1:3368080-3369362 GCF_023614315.1 Streptomyces sudanensis
GGGGCCCGGGAATGTGTTTAAGGGACCCCCTCGGCTNCNNCNGCTCGGCGNNNTGCCCGGNCCNNGCGCCGCCGCCGGGCACGCCGAGGAGCCGAGGGAGCCGAGGGGCCCGCGNNGGCCCCGGACCCGTCCTCTTCGGGCCCGCCGGGCGCCGCCGCCAGGACCGTCCGGAACCGCCCGCCCAGGCGTTCCCGGCCCCGCCCTCCTCGGGCCGCCGGGCCGCCGGGCTAGGCTGGATGCCATGGACTACGTATCCGCGCTCCTTCCGCCCGTGGTGATGGCCGTCTTCTTCACCGCGCTCGTGGTGACGATCGTCAAGAGCCAGGGCGGCCCGAACAAGTCCAAGGAGGACGCGGCCGTCGATGCGGCGCTCGCGCGCACCGAGGCCGGAAGCCGGTCCGAGGGTTCCGCGGGGCCTGGCGGGGCCTGACCCGGCCTGACCCCCGAGGGTCCCGCCCCGAGAGACCTGCCCCGGGAACCCCGCCCTCGAAGGACCCCGGTCATCGAAGGACAGAGGCGTACGGCATGAAATGAGCCGTACGCCCCTTTTGCTGCGCCAATCGCCCTTTGTTCGGATGGCCCCCACTATGGTGGGAGTGTGCCCCGCCAATTGGGAGAGCTCGAAGACGCCGTCATGACGCGCGTCTGGCAATGGAACCGTCCGGTCACCGTCCGGGAAGTCCTGGAGGATCTCCGCAAGGAACGGTCCATCGCCTACACCACGGTCATGACCGTGCTGGACAATCTCCATCAGAAGGGCTGGGTGCGGAGGGAAGTCGCCGGCCGGGCCTATCGATATACGGCGGTGTCCACGCGCGCGGCGTACTCGGCCGCACTGATGAACGAAGCGTGGTCGCTGAGCGACAACCCGGCAGCCGCGCTCGTCGCGTTCTTCGGCATGATGTCACCCGAGCAGCGGGAAGCACTCGACGACGCGATCCGCATCACCCGGCGCGGCACTCCGGAAGGAAGACCCGAAGGGCCGGAAGGCGCCGCGCGCCCGGAACGCGAAACCCCCGGAAAAACCTCCCCGCGGGGAGAACCCCCGAATGCGCCGACGCGGCACGCGGCTTCGGGCACCGGCACTCCGCGTGCCGGGGAAAGCGCGGGCCAAGGGGACCCCGGAAGCGCCGGGGGGCCCGCCGATCCGCAAAGCGCCGCCGAACGCCCCGGGGAAAGCCCGGCCGGCGGATTCGGCGGTACGGCTCCGCAAAGCGCCCCCCGGGACACCGCGGCGCCGTCCGGGGAAACCCCCGGGGTTCCTTCCCGCCCCTTCCCGGCC
>NZ_CP095474.1:3369522-3381611 GCF_023614315.1 Streptomyces sudanensis
CGCAGGCGGCCCCGCACGCGAGGGCGGCGGGGCACCGGACGGCACGCACCGGTAGCGCCCGCCATGCCCGCCGTGCCGCCCGCCGTGCCGCCCTCCCCGCGACCGCCGGAGAGGGGCCGCGCCGGAGCCGTCACCGTCCGCCGCGCGCGGACCTCCGACGTCCCGGCCGTGCGCCGCCTCGTCGATCCGTACGTCGCCCGGGGCATCCTCCTCGACAAAGCGACCGTGACGCTTTACGAGGACATCCAGGAGTTCTGGATCGCCGAACGGGACGAGGACGCGGCCGTCGTGGGTTGCGGCGCGCTCCACGTGATGTGGGAAGACCTCGCCGAAGTCCGCACCCTCGCCGTCGACCCCGACTTCAGGGGCGCGGGCGTCGGCCGCCGGGTGCTGGGCGCGTTGCTCCGGACCGCCCGCCGGCTCGGAGTGCGCCGGGTATTCTGCCTCACCTTCGAAGTGGACTTCTTCGCCAAGCACGGCTTCGTCGAGATCGGTGAGACGCCCGTCGACGGAGACGTCTACGGCGAGCTCCTGCGTTCCTATGACGAGGGTGTGGCCGAGTTCCTCGGCCTGGAACGGGTGAAGCCGAACACCTTGGGCAACAGCCGGATGCTTCTGCACCTGTGATCGCCCCGCGGGCGCGATCCCTATGTCCGAATCGCGTATGTTTCCCGTGTTCTCGTGGCTCCGAACCCGCCCCAAGGGTTTGTGTTTTCCGGAGAAAAGCGGTTTCCTTTCCGCGTACTGCATTTTCGATGAAAGGAAATCCGGTGGCACAGAAGGTTCAGGTCCTTCTTGTCGACGACCTCGACGGTGTCGAGGCGGACGAGACCGTGACGTTCGCTCTGGACGGCAAGACCTACGAGATCGACCTCACCGCCGCCAACGCGGACAAGCTGCGTTCCCTGCTCGAGCCGTACACCAAAAACGGCCGGCGCACCGGTGGCCGCACCGCGGGCGGCCGGGGCAAGGGCCGCGCCGCCGCCGCGACCGGAGGCAGCCCGGACACCGCGAAGATCCGCGCCTGGGCCAAGGAGAACGGCTACAACGTGAACGACCGCGGTCGCGTGCCGGCCGAGATCAAGCAGGCGTACGAGAACGCCAACCGCTGACGACGGCCCCCGGACCCGGCCTCCGAACCCGGCCTCCGGACCCGGCCCCCGAACCCGGTCCCCGGCGGGGCCGGGCCGACCATGCCGGGTCTCCGGGCATCCCGGACGCGTCGGCACTCCGGCCGCCGAGCCCGGGCACGGCGGCCGACGCCGGTACCCGGCCGCCTCGGCGGCGAGCCGTGGCGGACCGGAGCCGCTCCGGCGCGCGGTGCCCCGAGGGCACGCGGCCTTCCGCCCCGCGCCCTGGGCCGGACGGTCGCGGCCGGCTGCGTCACCGGACGCGCCNGGGGNCTCCCGCCCCGAGGGGCGGGGCGGTCGCCCCNNNCCACCGGACCCCGCCGTGAGCCGGCCGAGGGGGCGGGGAAGCCTACGCAAGGTTGTAGGTGGATNNGTCCCCGGCCCGGTCCCCCCTCGCGCCGCCGCGCCGCCGCATGGCACTACCGCACCGCCGCGCCGCACCGCCGCGCCACGCGCGCCTCCGGCGGCGGGCCGGGGAGCCGCTTGCGGTCGCTCCAGGTGACGCGGCGGTCGCACAAGGTGATGCTCCCGGGGTTGCCGACGGCGATCCGCGGCGCAAGGGTGTTCGCCCGTAGCTGAGGCCGCGAGGGTGTTCCGCATGGACCGTCGCCGCTCGCGGGTAAGACATCCCTAGTGGGGAGGGGCGACACGCGGGCGCGGACGTCTCACGTTCGCCATCGGCGTACTGCCGGTGAGGCTATCTGCCTGGCCTGCGGGAACATCGTCTCGCACCATCGGGTTGGAGCAGGTGTCGGCGTTCGGGTCCGGAGGCCATCGACGGGTGTCGGCAGTTGGAACGAGCGGTCCCCGCTTGCGGGACTAAGCTGCGGAAGGACAGGGAGGGGACCGACCCCTTACTGCCTGACCGCTCTGAGGAGCGATTAACGATGTTCGAGAGGTTCACCGACCGCGCGCGGCGGGTTGTCGTCCTGGCTCAGGAAGAAGCCCGGATGCTCAACCACAACTACATCGGCACCGAGCACATCCTCCTGGGCCTGATCCACGAGGGTGAGGGTGTCGCCGCTAAGGCCCTGGAGAGCCTCGGGATTTCGCTCGAGGCGGTCCGCCAGCAGGTGGAGGAGATCATCGGCCAGGGCCAGCAGGCCCCGTCCGGGCACATCCCCTTCACGCCCCGTGCCAAGAAGGTGCTGGAGCTGTCGCTCCGCGAGGCCCTTCAGCTCGGCCACAACTACATCGGTACCGAGCACATCCTGCTCGGCCTGATCCGCGAGGGCGAGGGCGTCGCCGCCCAGGTCCTCGTGAAGCTGGGCGCCGACCTCAACCGGGTGCGCCAGCAGGTCATCCAGCTGCTCTCCGGGTACTCCGGGGGCAAGGAGGCGGCCACCGCCGGCGGCCCCGCCGAGGGCACGCCCTCGACGTCCCTGGTCCTCGACCAGTTCGGCCGCAACCTCACCCAGGCGGCCCGCGAGTCCAAGCTCGACCCGGTCATCGGGCGCGAGAAGGAGATCGAGCGGGTCATGCAGGTGCTGTCCCGCCGCACCAAGAACAACCCGGTCCTCATCGGCGAGCCCGGCGTCGGCAAGACGGCGGTCGTCGAGGGTCTGGCGCAGGCCATCGTCAAGGGCGAGGTGCCCGAGACCCTCAAGGACAAGCACCTCTACACCCTGGACCTCGGCGCGCTGGTCGCCGGCTCCCGGTACCGCGGTGACTTCGAGGAGCGCCTGAAGAAGGTCCTCAAGGAGATCCGCACGCGCGGCGACATCATCCTGTTCATCGACGAGCTCCACACCCTGGTGGGTGCCGGTGCCGCCGAGGGCGCCATCGACGCCGCGTCGATCCTGAAGCCGATGCTCGCCCGCGGCGAGCTCCAGACGATCGGCGCCACCACGCTCGACGAGTACCGCAAGTACCTGGAGAAGGACGCCGCGCTGGAGCGCCGCTTCCAGCCCATCCAGGTCGCCGAGCCGTCGCTGCCGCACACGATCGAGATCCTCAAGGGCCTGCGCGACCGGTACGAGGCGCACCACCGCGTGTCCATCACGGACGAGGCGCTCGTCCAGGCGGCCACGCTGGCCGACCGGTACATCTCGGACCGCTTCCTGCCGGACAAGGCGATCGACCTGATCGACGAGGCCGGTTCCCGGATGCGCATCCGCCGGATGACCGCGCCGCCGGACCTCCGCGAGTTCGACGAGAAGATCGCCGGCGTCCGCCGCGACAAGGAGTCCGCGATCGACGCGCAGGACTTCGAGAAGGCCGCGTCGCTCCGCGACAAGGAGAAGCAGCTCCTGGCCGCCAAGGCCAAGCGGGAGAAGGAGTGGAAGGCCGGCGACATGGACGTCGTCGCCGAGGTCGACGGCGAGCTGATCGCCGAGGTCCTCGCCACCGCCACCGGCATCCCGGTCTTCAAGCTGACGGAGGAGGAGTCCTCCCGCCTGCTCCGCATGGAGGACGAGCTCCACAAGCGCGTCATCGGTCAGAAGGACGCCATCAAGGCCCTGTCGCAGGCCATCCGCCGTACGCGGGCCGGCCTGAAGGACCCCAAGCGCCCCGGCGGCTCGTTCATCTTCGCCGGCCCGTCCGGCGTCGGTAAGACCGAGCTGTCCAAGACGCTCGCCGAGTTCCTCTTCGGCGACGAGGACGCGATGATCTCGCTCGACATGTCGGAGTTCAGCGAGAAGCACACGGTGTCCCGCCTCTTCGGCTCCCCGCCCGGGTACGTGGGCTACGAGGAGGGCGGCCAGCTCACCGAGAAGGTGCGCCGCAAGCCGTTCTCCGTCGTCCTGTTCGACGAGGTCGAGAAGGCCCACCCGGACATCTTCAACTCCCTGCTCCAGATCCTGGAGGACGGTCGCCTGACCGACTCCCAGGGCCGGGTCGTGGACTTCAAGAACACGGTCATCATCATGACGACCAACCTCGGGACCCGGGACATCTCCAAGGGCTTCAACCTGGGCTTCGCGGCCCAGGGCGACGTCAAGACCGGTTACGAGCGGATGAAGGCGAAGGTCAACGAGGAGCTGAAGCAGCACTTCCGCCCCGAGTTCCTGAACCGCGTCGACGACACCGTCGTCTTCCACCAGCTCAGCCAGGAAGACATCATCCAGATCGTCGACCTGATGGTCGCCAAGGTGGACGAGCGCCTGAAGGACCGCGACATGGGCATCGAGCTCAGCGGTGACGCGAAGATCCTCCTGGCGAAGAAGGGCTACGACCCGGTGCTGGGTGCCCGTCCGCTCCGCCGGACGATCCAGCGCGAGATCGAGGACGTGCTCTCGGAGAAGATCCTCTTCGGCGAGCTGCGCCCCGGTCACATCGTGGTCGTGGACACCGAGGGCGAGGGCGCGGAGAAGAAGTTCACCTTCCGCGGCGAGGAGAAGGCGGCCCTGCCGGACGTCCCGCCGATCGAGGCGGCCGGCGGCGCCGGGCCGAACATGTCCAAGGACGCCTGACGCGCGACGGCGTCCCGCCGTAGTGCACCGGGGCCCGCCCCGGACCGCGACACCCGCGGTCCGGGGCGGGCTCTTTCGCGTGCCGTGCCTCAGCAGACCGCCGCGGGCTTGAGCCAGCCGCACTCGAGCGGGACCGGCGGCGGGGCCGTGCGCCGCCCGGGGNCGNGGGGCCGCCCCGGTGATCCGGTCCTCCGCCGTGTCGGAGGAGGCGAGGGTCACCACGACGGCGTCCTCGACGTCCTTCACCGACGGCGCCAGGTGGTTGTTGAGGACGACGCTGTAGACGAGGCGGCGGCCGGCCGCGTCCGTGACGTACCCGGCGAGGGCCGAGGCGCCGGTCAGGGTGCCCGTCTTGGCGCGGGCGTTCAGGGCGGCGGGGGTGCCGCACATCCGGTGCCGCAGGGTGCCGCCGACCATGCGGTCCGGGGCGCAGGCCACGGGCAGGGAGGCGTACCAGTCGGCGTACCAGGGGGCGTCCTGGACGGCGAGGAGCAGGTCGGCGAGGAGCGCGGCCGGGAGGAGGTTCAGCCGGGACAGGCCCGAGCCGTCGGCCTGGCGCAGCCCGGCGGTGTCCACGCCCTGCTTCTCCAGGTGGGCGCGGACGGCGGCGAGGCCGGCCGCCCAGCTGCCGCTGCCGGAGACCTCGTACCCGATCGCCTTGGTGAGGGCCTCGGCGTGCATGTTGTTGGAGAGCTTCATGAACGGGTGCATCAGCCGCGCGAGCGGCATGGACGCGTGCGCCGCCACCGGTTCGGCCGACGCCGGGGTCCCCGCTCCGAGCACGGTGGGGCCCTCGACGCGCACGCCGCGGGCGGCCAGCGCGTCCGCGAAGACGGCGGCCGCGTACCCGGTCGGCTCGTCGACGGTGACCCACTCCCTGACGGGGGAGGCGCCGGCCGGGATCCCGCCGCGGACCACGAGGGTGTTGGTGCCGTGGGCGCGTTCGACGGTGAGGGTGCCGGGGCGGCCGGCGGCGACGGTGGTGGCGCGGTTGTCGACGCGGACGTGGTCGTTGCGCGGGACGAGGGCGACGGCGGGGCGCTGCCCCGGGGCGCCGGCGGCGGCCACCTCGGCGATGACGGTGCCGGCGTCGTAGTCGGTGTCCGGGGCGAGGGTGAGCGCGGAGATCTGCGCGGAGTAGTACGACGACTCGTCGTCCGCGGCCCAGGAGCGGCCCAGCCGGTGCGCGTCGAAGCGGGTGTCGTCGGCGACGAGGCGGCCGGTGACCCGGCGGATCCCGGCGGCGGCCACGCGCGCGGCGAGCCGGTCGTAGTCGGCGGCGAGGACGGTGGGGTCGCCGGTGCCGCGCAGGTGGAGGTCGCCGTGGAGGGTCCCGGAGTGCCGGCGGCCGGCGGCCAGCACCTCCGTGCGGAAGCGGTGGCCCGGGCCGAGGAGCGCCATGGCCGCGGCGGACGTGAGGAGCTTGGTGGCGGAGGCCGGCACCAGGCGGTCGTCGCCGTCGCGCCGGTACAGCGCGGTGCCGGTCGCGGCGTCGGCGACGACGACTCCGGCGGCGCCCCCGTCGAGGCGGGGGTCGGCGAGGATCCGGTCGATGGCGCCCTTGAGTCCGGTGTCGGACGGCCCGGCTCCGGCGGGCGCGCCGGTCAGGCCCTGTGCGGTCCACACGAGGAGCGCGGCGAGGACGAGCGCGGCGGCGCGGGCGGCCGGGTGCCTGCGTGTCTGCGTGGTGCGCGTCACGTGTCTCATGGCCGGAGGATCGCGGAGCGGGGGCCGCTCGTGAAGGAGGCGGGCCCGTTCCCCGTGACGATGCGCACAGGTCGATCCGGATGTACTAGGCGGAATAGTGAATTTCCGTAGGTGTCGATCTCTTTTCGGGGCGGCCGAAGGGGGGTGGGTGGAGGCGAATCCCGGCGCGCGGGCGCGGGGCGTGCGCCGGTGTGGAGGTGCGGGGGTCCGCCTGCCTTGGAGATACGGGGTGAATGCCCTTTTCGGGTGGATATCTCAGGAGTAGTGACGGAATCGGCTGAGACGTCAAGCGTCCGCGTCACACTTCGCACAGTACGGCCTCATGTCGTAGAAGAGGCATTTGAGACATGCCGGGAGGAGCCGGTACCAAAGATGACGAAGCCCGGCGCATCGCCTGTGCCGGGCCGATCCACGCCCCCCACCTCGGAGGTTCACCTCGTATGTCGCAGCGCGCCAAGCACTCCACCCGCAACGCCGTCGTCGCCTTCGCCGCCGCCGGCATGGGAGTCGCCACGGTGTTCGGAGCAGGTGCGTCGGCCGCCGCGGCCGGGGCTCCGTCGGCCATGGACACCGCCGCCGCCGTCGCCGCCCAGGCCGAGGCCCAGGCCCAGGCGGCCCAGGCGGCCAAGGCCCAGGCCGCCAAGGCGAAGGCCGTCAAGGCCGCCGTGAAGAAGGCGTCCGCCAAGAAGGCCGCCAAGACCGTCAAGGCCGTCGGCTGGGTCAAGCCCGTCGCCCGCTACACCCTGACCGCCAGCTACAACCAGGGCGGCGCCATGTGGACGAGCAAGCACTCCGGCCAGGACTTCGCCGTCCCGGTCGGCACCCCGGTGAAGGCCGTCCACGGCGGCACCGTCGTCAAGGCCGGCCCCAACGGCGGCGGCGACGGCCCGGCGTACGGCAACGCCGTCGTGATCAGGCACTCCAACGGCACCTACTCGCAGTACGCCCACCTCTCGAAGATCCACGTGTCGATCGGCTCGAAGGTGAAGACCGGCCAGTCCATCGCGCGCTCCGGCAACACCGGCAACTCCTCCGGCCCGCACCTGCACTTCGAGATCCGCACGACGCCGAACTACGGCTCCGCGATCAACCCGGCGAAGTTCCTGCGCGCCGAGGGCGTCGGCTTCTGACGCTCCGGGGCCCCGCGGCTCAGTCCCCCTTCGGGGGGCGGGCCGCGGGGAAGCCCCCCGTGTCCGTCGGAGCGCGCTCCGGCAGCCACAGCACCGCGACGGCACCGCCCACCCCCGGGGCGGTGCCGTCCCGCGCGGCGGCGTTGCGGAAGTCCAGCCGGGCGCCCAGCACCCGCGCCTGGCCCGCGGCGATCGTCAGCCCCAGCCCGTGTCCCGCGCCCGCGCGGCCCCGGTCGCTGGCACCCGTGCGGAACCGGCTCGGCCCCTCGCGCAGCAGCGCCTCCGGGAACCCGGGCCCGTGGTCCCGCACCCGTACGACCCGGCCCTCGACCGTCACCTCGACCGGCGGCCTGCCGTACTTGGCGGCGTTGGTCAGCAGGTTGCCGAGGATGCGCTCCAGGCGCCGGGGGTCGGTGCTCACCCGTGAATCCCGCACCACCCGCACCACCGCGCCCGGGTTCAGCAGGGCCACCCGGCGGCCGACGAACTCGCCGAGCGCGATCTCCTGGAGCTCGGCCCGCTCCGACGCGCCGTCCAGCCGGGCCACCTCCAGCACCTCCTCGACCAGCGTGCGCATCGCCCGCGCCCGGTCCCGCACCAGCTCGGTCGGCCGGCCGGGCGGCAGCAGCTCGGCGGCCGTCAGCAGACCGGTGACCGGGGTGCGCAGCTCGTGCGCGATGTCCGCGGTGACCCGCCGCTCCGCCTCGATCCGCTCGTGCAGGGCGTCCGTCAGGGCGTCCACCGCCCGCGCCAGCTCGTCCGTCTCGTCCCGCACGACCCCGCCGACCGCGTCCCGCACCCGCACGTCCGTGTTGCCCTGCGCCACCCTCCCCGCGGCGGCGGCCGCCTTCCGCAGCCGCCGCGACAGCTGGCCGCCGATCAGCACGCCCAGCGCCGAGCCGGCGAACACCACCGACACCGAACCGACGACCAGCGCCTCGTCCAGCCGCCGCATCACCGTCGCGCTGCGGCCCGTGAACGGCGTGTGCAGCGACAGCACGTCGCCGTTGCCCAGCGGCACCGCCGCCCACACGTCCGGCGCGTCGTCCCCGCGCTCCTCCACGTACGTGCCCCGGTGCCTGCGCGCCACCAGCTCGCCCAGCTCCCGGGGCAGGCCGGGATCGTTCAGTTCGGCGCCGAACCGGGGCTCCCTCGACGCGGGCGCCTCGTACACGCGCTGCGCGAACAGCAGCCGTTCCATCTGGACCTCGCGTGCGTTGTCGAGCATCGACACCCGGGCGGCGTTGTGGACGACGAGACTGAGCACGAGCGCCACCAGGGCGCCGACGGCGGCGATCGCGACGGAGATCTTCCACCGGACACCGGTCCGCAGCACGGGCCGCCTCACCGCCGTCAGGCCCTGAGCTTGTAGCCGAAGCCGCGGACCGTCTCGATCCGGTCCTGGCCGACCTTGGCGCGCAGCCGCTGCACGTGGACGTCCACCACGCGCGTGTCACCGCCCCAGCCGTAGTCCCAGACGCGCTCCAGCAGCCTGTCCCGCGACAGGACGGTGCCCGGCGCGGACGAGAACTCCAGCAGCAGCCGCATCTCCGTCGGCGTCAGCGCGACCGGCGCGCCGCCCCGGCGGACCTCCATGCCCTCGGTGTCGACCTCCAGGTCCCCGAAGGCCAGCGGCCCGNCCCCGTCGCGCCNGCNCGNGCGCCGGGGCCCGCCGCGCCCCCCGCGCTCGCGAAGCGGCGCAGTACGGCGCGGATGCGCGCCATCAGCACCGCCCCGTCGAACGGCTTGGTGACGTAGTCGTCGGCGCCCGCCTCCAGGCCCAGCACCACGTCGATCGAGTCGGCGCGCGCCGACAGCATGATCACCGGCACGGTCGACTCGTCCCGGATGCGGCGGCACAGGCTGACCCCGTCCAGACCGGGCAGCATCACGTCCAGCAGCGCGATGTCCGGCCGCCGCGCCCGGAACGCCTCCAGGCCGGACAGCCCGTCCGGCGTCGCCGTGACCGCGAGGCCGTCCCGCTCCAGGATCAGCTGCGTCGCCTCCCGGATGACGTCGTCGTCCTCGACGAACAGGACCTGCGTCTGCGCCATGCCGTCCCCCGGTGCCCTTCAGTTCCCGCTCGGCGCGGTCGGCGGGGGGTCGCCGACGCCCCCGCCCTCGACCGCCCTGCTGTACTCGTGGCGCACCACGTGGTGCGCGGTGAACCGGTCCGCGGACCACCGGTAGGTGGTCACGTCCTCGCCCGACGGGTAGGCGATCGGGTCGTCCTCCGCGTAGACCTGCTTGGTGACGACCAGGTCGCCGCGGTCGATCTCCGAGTAGACGGCGGGCTCCTCCAGCGAGAACACGTTCTCGTACCGCCGGTCCCGCATCCGGTACACGTACGTGCCGACGCCCACCGCCTCGCCGCACGTCAGCACGTTGACGACGACGTCCGCCACGCCGGTCCCCGTGAGGTCGCCGTACACGGTGTCGACCGGGTAGGCGGCCGAACCGCACGGCTTGAGGTCCCGTTTGACCTGCTCCCCGACCTTCGGGTCGGCCTTCAGCAGCGCGACCGCGTCGACCCGCCGGAACGGCGACGACGCCGCCGCCGACGCCGACGCGGCCGGCGCGGGCCGCCCCGACGGGACGCCCTGGACGCCGGGGGCGGCCCCCTCGTCGCGCAGGCCGGTGCCGCCGGTGGAGCAGCCGGCCGCCAGCAGCCCGAGCAGGCCGACGGCGGCGACCCCGGGCGCCGTCCTCCCCGCCGCCCGGCNGCCCCNTGCCNNNCCCTCAGGCCGCGCACCGCTCCCTCCCCCGTCCGTGCCGACGCCCGTCCACCGCCCGCCCTTCGCGCCGGGACCCGCCCGGGGCCTCGGCGCCCCGGCTCTCCAGCTCGCGGCGGAGGCGGGCGAGGGCGCGGTGCAGTGTGCTCTTCACCGTACCGGTGGACATGCCGAGCGCCGCGGCGGTCTCCTCGGTGCTCATCTGCTCCCAGTGGCGCAGCACGACCACGCTGCGCTGCTTCGGCGCCAGCACCCCCAGCACGTCCCTCAGCAGCGCCCGGTCGGCGTGCTGCTCGGTCACGTCGTCGACGCGGGCGTCGGGCAGCTGGTCGGTGGGCACCTCCTCCAGCCTGCGGGCGCGCCACCACTCGGTCCGGGTGTTGATCATGACGCGGCGCAGGTAGGCGTCGGCGAGGGTCTTGTCGGCTATGCCGTCCCAGCGGCCGTACGTACGGGCGAGGGCGGTCTGCAGCAGGTCCTGCGCGTCGATCGGGTCCGGCACGAGCCGCCGGGCGCTGCGCAGCAGGGCGTCCTGCCGTGCGCGTACGTACTCCTCGAATCCGAGCACCTCGCCGTGCGTCATCCCCAACGCCTCCGTCTCCCCCTGGCGAACCGCGGTCTCCGCGGCGCCTCCGGCCGTCCCGGCCGGTTCCCCGCGCCGACACCACGAGAAGCTACGGAGGGCGTGTCACGGCACTGTCCGGAGAACCCCTCGGGGGGCGCACGGCCACCCATCGGTTGTGTAACGGCGCTCCGCCGCGGGACGGGGAGCGGAGGCGGCGCGGGAGCGGGACAGAGGCGGGGGAGCGGGAGGTTCGGCCCCGGGAGGGGCCGGTCAGGCCGACGGGAGCCGGTACCGGCCGCCCTCCAGGGGCTCCACCAGGCCGTCGGCGACCAGGCCGTCCAGGGCGCGGGCGCGCTGCACCGCGTCGTGCCACACCGCGTCCAGCGCGGCCCGCGGCACCGGGGCGGTCGCCTCCCGCAGGACGGCGAGCAGCCTGCCGCGCACCTGCCGGTCGGTGCCCGCGTACGTCTGGCCGCGCCGGGGCGGGCCGTCGTGGGCGGGCTTCCCGGCGAGCCGCCAGGCGCAGGCGTGCGCGATCGGGCAGTGCGCGCAGTCCTCGTTGCGGGCCGTGCACACCAGCGCGCCCAGCTCCATCGAGGCCGCCGCCCAGCGGGCCGCCGTCGCCTCGTCGTCGGGCAGGAGGGCGCGCGCGAGGCGGCGCTCGGCGGCGGTCGTGGCGTTCGGCGGGTACTGGACGCCGGTCACCGCGCGGGCGAAGACCCGGCGGACGTTGGTGTCCAGGACGGGGTGCCGCCTGCCGTACGCGAACGACGCCACCGCCGCCGCCGTGTACTCCCCGATGCCCGGCAGCGCCAGCAGCTGGGCGTGGTCGCTCGGCACGTCGCCGCCGTGCCGTTCCGTTATGGCGACGGCCGCGCCGTGCAGCCGCAGGGCGCGGCGCGGGTACCCCAGCCGGCCCCAGGCGCGGACCGCCTCGCCGGGTGCCTCGGCCGCCAGCGAGGCGGGGCGCGGCCAGCGCGCCATCCACTGCTCGTACACCGGCAGGACCCGGTTGACGGGGGTCTGCTGGAGCATGAACTCGCTCACCATCACCCCCCAGGCGCCCGCCTCGGGGCGCCGCCAGGGCAGGTCGCGCGCGTGCTGTTCGAACCACGCGAGGACGGGCGCGTGGAGCCGCTCGGGCGNGNGGGNGGNGCCGCTTCAGGAGTCTCGGTAAGAGTCATGACCTTCCGATCCTGACACGGCCCGGCGGGTTTTCCGCGCTTCCGCCCCCGGCCCGGCCGCCGTGCCCCCCGAAAGGCCCGGTGGAGGCCCTCCCGGGACGGCCGCGCCCGGCCCGGCGGGACCGGGCGGTGCGGTACCGGCACCGGTACCGGCGGGGCGCGCGGCCGGTCGGGGAGGTGACGGCGGGCGGCGGGTCCGCCGGNNNNGGCGGCCCGGACCGNNANNNC
>NZ_CP095474.1:3381616-3387412 GCF_023614315.1 Streptomyces sudanensis
GNGNNCCNTACGANNTTNATGNGNCGTCTGGCGGGGTGCCCGACGGGTGGGGNCGNCCCGCCCGGCGGGGCGCGCGGCCGGTCGGGGAGGTGACGGCGGGCGCGGTCGGTGACGGGGTGGCAGGAACTCCCGCCCACGGACGCGGACGCCGTCCGCCCGGCCGTTCGGAACCACTCGTTCGGCGTCATCCGCCGAAGACACGCCCGCGAGTCCCCGCGAACCGGCCGTCCAGGTGTGATCATCGGTAAAACTTGGCGCGGGAGCGGCGAGTGAAGCGGGAGTCGGCCGCGATCTCTCGTACAGTTTCCGCCGTGGGATCTCTGCGCAATCCGGTCGGGCCGCTTCCCTCCTCCATCTACTGGCGGCGGAGGGCGGTCGTCGCGGCCGTGGTCGCGCTGCTCGTCGCACTGGTCGTGTGGTTCGTCGGCTCCGGCGGCGACGGACCCGAGCGGGGCAGCGACGGCGCCAACGCCGGCTCGCCCGCCCCGTCCATCACGCCGGGCCCCTCGCCCTCGGGTCCCGCCATCGGCACACAGCCCGGCGGCCGGGACGAGTCCGGCGGCTCCGGCGGCTCGTCCGGCACGGGCGGTTCCGGTATCGGCGGCTCCGGCACGGGCGGCTCCGGCACGGGCGGTTCCGGTCCCGGCGCCGGCGGGGGCGGTTCCGCCACCGGCGGGGGGCCGGGCGCGGGTACGGGCGCGGGCACCGGCTCCGGTACGGGCGGCCACGGCGGCGCACCGGGCTCCGACCAGCAGGTCCCGGCCGACTCGCCGCTGCCGAACTGCCCGGCGAGCGCGCTGCAGTTGACGCTCCGCAGCACGAAGGTCTCGTACGCCCCCGACGAGAAGCCGGAGTTCCGGCTGACCGCGCGGAACACCTCGGCGACCGGGTGCAAGACCGACCTGGGCCCGGCCACCGCGGTCCTGACGATCAGCGACGAGGGCGGGGACGAGATCTGGTCGTCCAAGGACTGCCCCAGGGGGTCCGGCAGCGTGTACGTCGCCGTACCGGCCGGAGGCACCGCCACCCACACGATCGAGTGGGACCGCCGTCACAGCGCGCCCCGCTGCGCCACGCCCCCCGTGAAGGCCGCGGGACCGGGCACCTACCTGGCGGAGGCCACCGTGCCGGGCGTCAAGGGCGTGCTGCGGTCGGCGATCACGCTGGCGAAGGACTGAGGAACCGGACGGCCGGACGGCGGGGGCCGAGGCCCCCTCGCGTCAGACGTACCGTTCGAGGATCGACGACTCGGCGAGCCGCGACAGGCCCTCCCGGACGCTGCGGGCACGCGCCTCGCCGACGCCGTCGACGGCCTGCAGGTCGTCCACGCTCGCCGCGAGCAGCTTCTGCAGCCCGCCGAAGTGCTCCACGAGCCGCTCGATGATCGCGCCCGGCAGGCGCGGCACCTTCGCCAGCAGCCGGTAGCCGCGCGGCGACACCGCCGAGTCCAGCGTCTCCGGCGAACCGCTGTAGCCGAGCGCGCGGGCCACCGTCGGCAGCTCCAGCAGCTCGGCGTGGGACAGCGCGTCCAGCTCCGTCAGCGCCTCCGCGACCGTACGGGACCGCTTCGCGGTCGGCTCGGGCACGTAGTCCCGCACCACCAGCTCCCGTTCCGGCTCCACGCCCGCGATCAGCTCGTCCAGCTGGAGCGCGAGGAGGCGGCCGTCCGTACCGAGCTCGACGACGTACTCCGCGATCTCGGTGGCGATCCGGCGGACCATCTCCAGGCGCTGCGCCACCGCCGTCACGTCCCGGACCGTCACCAGGTCCTCGATCTCCAGCGCGGAGAGCGTCCCGGCCACCTCGTCGAGGCGCAGCTTGTACCGCTCCAGCGTGGCGAGGGCCTGGTTGGCGCGGGAGAGGATCGCGGCGGACTCCTCCAGGACGCGGCGCTCGCCGTCCACGTACAGGGCGATCAGGCGCATCGACTGCGACACGGAGATCACCGGGAAGCCGCACTGCTTGGACACCCGGTCCGCCGTGCGGTGCCGCGTGCCGGTCTCCTCGGTCGGGATCGAGGCGTCGGGGACCAGCTGGACGCCGGCGCGGAGGATCTTGGTGCTGTCCTTGTCGAGGATGAGGGCGCCGTCGAGCTTGCACAGCTCGCGCAGGCGGGTCGCGGTGAACTCGACGTCCAGCACGAAACCGCCGGTGCACATCGACTCGACGGTCCTGTCCATGCCGAGGACGATCAGACCGCCCGTGTTGCCGCGGAGGATGCGCTCCAGTCCGTCCCGCAGCGCCGTGCCGGGGGCGACCGCGCTGAGGGACGCGCGCATCAGCGCTTCGTTGCCGGAGCCTCCGCCCGACTTTCCGGGTGTTGCCCGGTCGTTGGCTGCCACTGCACTCCTCCGGCTCGTACGGGTGGGCGAGACCAGCCCAAAGTCTAGCGACCCCCGCCGCGCCGGTGGCTCCGCCGACGGATCCCCGNCCCGCCGACCGGCCCNGNNCGGGCCNGNCNNNCNGNNNCCCATCTNNNGTTGCCGACGAAGGTGCCCGCGNNNGCGGGTGCGGGGGAGGACCTGGAGGGCCTCGCCCATGTCCGCGACCTCCCGCACCCGCATCCCCGCGGGCACCTTCCCCGGGTCGCCCGGCACCAGCGCGTGCGTGAAGCCCAGCCGGTGCGCCTCCGCGAGCCGCCGCTGCACGCCCGTCACCCGCCGCACCTCCCCGGCGAGACCCACCTCGCCGATCGCCACGAGGTTCTTCGGCAGCGGCGTGTCGGACGCCGCCGACGCGAGCGCCAGCGCTATCGCCAGGTCCGCCGCGGGCTCCGACAGCCGGACGCCGCCCACCGTCGCGCTGTAGATGTCGCGCTTGCCGAGCGCGCTGATCCGCCCCCGCTGCTCCAGCACCGCCAGCATCATCGACACGCGGGACGTCTCCAGGCCCGACGTGGTGCGCCGCGGCGACGGGATCTGGGAGTCGACCGTCAGCGCCTGCACCTCCGCGACCAGCGGCCGCCGCCCCTCCAGCGTCACCGTCAGGCACGTGCCCGGCACGGGCTCGGCGCGCCGCGTCAGGAACAGCCCGCTGGGGTCGGCCAGACCCGTGATGCCCTCGTCGTGCAGCTCGAAGCAGCCCACCTCGTCGGTCGCCCCGTACCGGTTCTTCACGCCCCGCACGAGCCGCAGCCGCGCGTGCCGGTCGCCCTCGAAGTGCAGCACCACGTCCACCAGGTGCTCCAGCAGCCGGGGGCCCGCGATGGCGCCGTCCTTCGTGACGTGGCCGACCAGCAGCGTGGCCATGCCCCGCTCCTTGGACGCCCGGATCAGCGCCCCGGCCACCTCCCGCACCTGCGCCATGCCGCCGGGCGCCCCGTCGATCTCCGGGGACGCGACCGTCTGGACGGAGTCCAGGACCAGCAGCGAGGGCTTCACCGCGTCCAGGTGGCCGAGCACCGCCGACAGGTCCGTCTCCGCCGCCAGGTACAGGTGGTCGTGGAGCGCGCCGATCCGGTCGGCCCGCAGCCGCACCTGGCTCGCCGACTCCTCGCCCGTCACGTACAGCGTCGGGTGCTCCGCGCTCGCCGCCTTCGCCGCGACGTCCAGCAGCAGCGTCGACTTGCCGACGCCGGGCTCGCCCGCGAGCAGGACGACCGCGCCGGGCACGAGCCCCCCGCCCAGCACCCGGTCCAGCTCGTCCACGCCGGTCGCGCGGGCCGTGGCCTGCCGCCCGTCGACCTGGCCGATCGGCAGCGCCGCCGTCGACACCCGGCCGGCCGCCGTCGTCCGGACGGCGGGCGCGCCGCCGTACTCCTCGACCGTCCCCCACGCCTGGCACTCGGGGCAGCGGCCGAGCCACTTGGCGGTCGTCCAGCCGCACTCGGTGCAGCGGTAGGACGGCCGGTCCTTGGCGGATTTCGTACGGGCAGCCATGCGACACACCGTAGCCGCCGCCACTGACACCGGTGCCGGCACCCGGGCTCCGGCGGCCGTGGCCCCGCCGCCGCCCGGTGTCCCGCCGGGCCGCTCCCGCACCGCTCCGCCCGGCCGCCGGGACCCGGCCGCCGGGACCGCGGGCACGCCCTCCGCCCGGCCGNCCCNCGCNCTCCCGGGAGTCCTCCGCCGGAGGAGTGCCGGGCCGCGAGCGGACCCCGCCGCCCCGCGCGGGCCCGCGGCCTCCCGGGAGGCGGGGCGCCCGCCGGGGCGGGCAGGGCGGACGCCTCGGCGCGGGCGGGCGGGTCCGCCTGCCCCGCCGAGGCGCACGTTCACCCGTAAGGCTTAAAAGTGCCGGAGCGCCACGAGGGGCGCGTCCGGGGCTGTCTACGGTCGCCGGATGACGAGCAGCAGGTTGGAGCACCCAACGGACACCACCGGGGCACCCCGGGAGCGGCGCCGTGCGCCCCGGGGCGTGCGGGAGGTCGCACAGCGCCCGCCCATCCGCTACGAGCCGTACCTCGACGGCCTGTTCACCTACTGCCTCTCCATGCTGCGCGACCACGACGCGGCCACCGCCGCCCTCGGCGAGGCCCTGGCCGTCGCGGAGCGCCGGCACGGGCGCTGCCCCGCCGACCCGCCGCTCCGCAAGGCGTGGCTGTACGCGCTCGCCCGCTGGGCCTGCCTGCGCGCACCGGCCCGGCGGCGGCGCTCCCGGTCCGGCGCGCACCCCCGGCGCCCCGCCTCCGAGGGGCCCTCCCGCGCCTCCCGGGAGGCCGCCGGGCGGCGCCGCGGCGGCCTCGACCTCCTCGCCTGGCCGGAGGCGGCCGGCACCACCCCGGAGCAGCGCGAGGCCCTGGAGCTCGCGGTACGGCACCGGCTGGACGCGGACCAGGTCGCCGCCGTCCTCGGCACGGCCCCGCGGGCCGCCCGCGAACTGCTGTCCGCCGCCGCGTGCGAGGTGGAGCGCACCCGCGCCGCCCTCGCCGTCGCCGGGACCGGCGCCTGCCCCGCCGTCACCCGGCTCACCGGCGGCCGCCCCGTACCGCTCTCCGCGGAGCTGCGCCGGGACCTGGTCCGGCACGTCGACGACTGCCCGGTGTGCCGCCGCACCGCCGAGCGCGTCGAGGCGGCGGGTCCCTGGCCGGGCTCCACGGCCACCCCCGCCAGGCTCCCGCTCGTGCCGGCGCCCCGGCCGACGGCGTGCGCCGCGATGCGGCACGCCCCCCGTTTACGCCCCGCCGGCCCGCGTTTCGGGCGGGACGGCTTCCCCCTCGGCCCCGCGGGCCGCGCCGCGCGCCGCGACCGGATGCGCGCCCGCGTCCTGACCACCACCGTCGTCGCCGCCGTCGTGGCGGCGCCCGCCTTCGCGCTGTGGGCCGCGTACCGGGGCGACGCGGAGGCCGTCCGGGGCCGCGGCGAGCGGGCCTCCAGCACCTCCGACGCGGTCGGCGCGCGGGGCGACGGCGGCTCCCGCGCGAACACCGCCGGCCCCGGCACCCGGGCCCGCGCGCCCCATCCGGGCCGGGACGTCCCGGTCGAACCGGCCGGCGGCCCGGTCCCCCCGTCGGCGCTCCCGAGCCGCCCGGGCGCCGGCCGCGTCGCGGTCGCGGCACGCACCCGCGGCGACACCACCCTGCTGACGCTCACCGCGTCCACAGGCGGCCCCGTCGGCTGGTCCCTGCGGACGGACGCGCCCTGGCTCCTCGCCGACCGCACGTCCGGCACGCTGGGACCCGGCCGCTCGGTCACGGTGCGCGTCTTCCCCGACCGGGCCCGCGAACCGCGCGGGCCGTGGAGCGCCCGCATCCGCGTCACCCCGTCCGACGCGGTCGTCACCCTCACCGNNCNCGGCCNCGGGCCNGNNCNNNANNGTCNGNNAAAAAAAAACCACACTTGTCCAGAACACCCATCCCCC
>NZ_CP095474.1:3387442-3396289 GCF_023614315.1 Streptomyces sudanensis
TACTATGTTTATTTTTTTTTTTCAGTGAGCGGCGACCACCCGTGTGNCGTANGNNCGCGCCGGAGCCCGCCCCGCGGGCGCGGTGACCGGCGGGCGCCCTACGCCACCGGGCCCGCCGGCTCCACCGGGCCGACCGGGTCCGCCGGGTGCGGGGCCACCAGCGGCAGCGAGGACGCCAGCCGCGCCTCGCACAGCCCCACCAGCACCTCGTACGCCGCCTCGCCCATCAGCTCCGTCAGCTCCGGCCGGTACGTCACGTACACCGGCCGGCCCGCGCCGTGCGCCGAGGTCGCGGAGGTGCACCACCAGTGCAGGTCGTGGCCGCCGGGGCCCCAGCCCCGGCGGTCGTACTCGCCGATCGACACCTGGAGCACCCTGGTGTCGTCCGGCCGCTCGATCCAGTCGTACGTCCGCCGCACCGGGAGCTGCCAGCACACGTCCGGCTTGGTCTCCAGCGGCTCGCGTCCCTCCCGCAGCGCCAGGATGTGCAGCGCGCACCCCGCGCCCCCCGGGAAGCCGGGGCGGTTCTGGAAGACGCACGAGCCGTCCCAGCGGCGCGTCTGCCGCTCGCCGTCCTCGTCGAGCTGCACCCAGCCCGACCCCGTCCCCACGTCGTGGAACTGCCACAGCTCCGGCGTGAGCCGCGCCACGTGCCCGGCGACCCGCTTCTCGTCGTCCTCGTCGGAGAAGTGCGCGCCCAGCGTGCAGCACCCGTCGTCGGCGCGGCCCGCCCGGATGCCCTGGCAGCCGCTGCCGAAGACGCACGTCCAGCGGGACGTCAGCCACGTCAGGTCGCAGCGGAAGACCTGGTCCTCGTCCGCCGGGTCGGGGAACTCCACCCACGCACGCGGGAAGTCCAGGCCCTTCTCGTCGTCCTCGCCGGGAGCACCGGTCCCGGCCGCCGGGACGCCGTACGTCTCGCCGGGGCCCGTTTCGCCCGGCTTGGCCTTCTTGGTCTTTGGCACCCTCCCAGAGTAGGCGCAGCCCGTCACCCGGGCGCAGTAGCGTGCAGGCATGAGACTCGGAGTCCTCGACGTCGGTTCGAACACGGTGCACCTGCTGGTCATGGACGCCCACCCGGGCGCCCGGCCGCGACCCGCCCACTCGCACAAGGCGGAGCTGCGCCTGGCGGAGCTGCTCGACGCGCACGGCGCGATCAGCGCCTCCGGCGTCGAGCAGCTCGTCGCGGTCGTGGGCGCGGCGCTGCGGACCGCCGAGGAGAAGAGCTGCGAGGCGGTCCTCCCCTTCGCGACCTCCGCCGTCCGCGACGCCGCCAACGCCGAGGCCGTCCTCGCCCGCGTACGGGCCGAGACGGGCGTCGACCTCCAGGTCCTCACCGGGCCGGAGGAGGCCCGGCTCACCTTCCTCGCCGCCCGCCGCTGGTTCGGCTGGTCGGCGGGGAAGCTGCTGCTCCTCGACATCGGCGGCGGCTCCCTGGAGATCGCGTACGGCGTCGACGAGGAGCCCGACGCGGCCGTCTCCCTGCCGCTCGGCGCCGGGCGGCTCACCGCCGGCTGGCTGCCCGGGGACCCGCCGAGCCCGGCGGACGTGAAGGCGCTGCGCCGCCACGTGCGCGCGGAGATAGGCCGGACGGTCGGCGAGTTCACCCGCTTCGGCAGGCCCGACCGCGTGGTCGCCACGTCCAAGACGTTCAAGCAGCTCGCCCGGATCGCCGGGGCGCCGGGCACCGGCGACCGCCTGTACGGGCAGCGCGTGCTGGGCCGCGCGTCCCTGGAGGCGTGGGTGCCGAAACTGGCGTGCATGACCGTCGAGCAGCGGTGCGGTCTGCCCGGCGTGTCCGAGGGCCGGGCCGCGCAGCTCCTGGCGGGGGCGCTGGTCGCGGAGGCCGCGATGGACCTGCTGGGCGTCGAGGTGCTGGAGATCTGCCCCTGGGCGCTGCGCGAGGGCGTCATCCTGCGGCGACTCGATCACCTCCCCGAGTGACGGGCGCGCCCCGTACCCTTTCCCTCGTGGCAGACGTGGCGGACGTGGCAGAGCAGGCGGGGGGGCCGGTGGCGCCCCGGTCCCGCGTGAAGGTCGCCCTCTCGACGGCCTCGGTCTACCCCGAGTCGACGGCGACGGCCTTCGAGACGGCCGCGCGCCTCGGCTACGACGGTGTCGAGGTCATGGTGTGGACGGACCCGGTCAGTCAGGACGTGGAGGCGCTGCGCCGGCTCTCCGACTACCACCGGGTGCCCGTGCTCGCCGTGCACGCCCCCTGCCTGCTGATCACCCAGCGGGTCTGGTCGACCGACCCGTGGACCAAGCTCCAGCGGGCCCGGGCGGCGGCGGAGAGCCTCGGCGCGTCGACGGTCGTGGTCCATCCGCCGTTCCGCTGGCAGCGGCAGTACGCCCGCGACTTCGTCGACGGGATCTGGCGGATGGCGGGCGAGACGGACGTGCGGTTCGCCGTGGAGAACATGTACCCCTGGCGGTACCGCGACCGCGAGATGCTCGCCTACGCCCCCGAGTGGGACGTCACCAAGGACGACTACCGCCACTACACGGTCGACCTCTCCCACACGGCGACCGCCCGCTCGGACGCGATGGCGATGGTGTCCCGCATGGGCGACCGGCTGGGCCACGTCCACCTCGCGGACGGGCGCGGCTCCGCGAAGGACGAGCACCTCGTGCCCGGCCGCGGCACGCAGCCGTGCGCCGAACTGCTGGAGCACCTGGTGCGCACCGGCTTCGACGGGCACGTCGTCATCGAGGTCAACACGCGGCGCGCCATGTCCGCCGCCGAGCGGGAGGCCGACCTCGCCGAGGCGCTGGCCTTCACCCGGCGGCACCTGGCGTCCTCGGCCCGCCTCCGGTGACCGGCGCGACGGCACCGCGCCGGGGCCGGGGCCGGCCGCCCGCCGCCGAGCGCGCGGACGGGCCCGGCGCCCGGGAGCGCATCCTGGAGGCGGCCCGCGCCGAGTTCGCCGAACGCGGCTACGACAGGACGTCGGTGCGCGGCGTCGCCCGGGCCGCCGGTGTCGACGCGGCCCTGGTCCACCACTACTTCGGCACCAAGGACGAGGTCTTCGCGGCGGCCGTCGAGGTCGCCTTCGAACCCGCGCTGATCGTCCCCGCCGTGCTCGGGTCCGGCCCCGACGGCGTGGGGGAGCGGCTGGCCCGGTACTTCCTGGGGGTGTGGGAGGACCCGGCCACGCGCGCGCCGCTCCTGGCGGTGATCCGCTCGGCGCTCACCCACGAGGCGGCGGCGAAGGTGCTGCGCGACCACGTGCTGCGGCGCGTCCTGGAGCGGATCGCCGACGACCTCGACGTGCCGGACCCGCGGCTCCGGGCGGAGCTGGCGGCGTCCCACATGATCGGCATCGCGATCCTGCGGTACGTGGTCCGGGTGGAGCCGCTGGCGTCGGCGGAGCCGCGGGAGATCGTGGCGATGGTCGCGCCGACGCTCCAGCGGTACCTGGCCGGGGCGTGAGCCGGCCGCCGGGGCGGGCCGGCGGACCGCCCGCGCGTCCCGCCATCCGGACAAACCGTCCATGTGCTGGAGGCGCGGCGTACGCTCGTGAGGAGCCAGTCTCTTGGACGAGGAGCGAGCGACGATGCCCGAACTGAGGTCCCGTACAGTCACCCACGGCCGCAACATGGCGGGCGCCCGCGCCCTCATGCGCGCCTCCGGGGTACCGGGCGAGGACATCGGACGCAAGCCGATCGTCGCCGTCGCCAACTCCTTCACCGAGTTCGTCCCCGGCCACACCCACCTCCAGCCGGTCGGCCGGATCGTCGGCGACGCGATCCGCGCGGCCGGGGCGATCCCGCGCGAGTTCAACACGATCGCCGTCGACGACGGCATCGCCATGGGGCACGGCGGCATGCTGTACTCGCTGCCCTCCCGCGACCTGATCGCCGACTCCGTCGAGTACATGGTCGAGGCGCACTGCGCGGACGCCCTGGTCTGCATCTCCAACTGCGACAAGATCACCCCGGGGATGCTGATGGCGGCGCTGCGCCTGAACATCCCGACGGTCTTCGTCTCCGGCGGCCCTATGGAGTCCGGCCGCGCCACGCTGGTCGACGGCACGGTCCGCACGCTCGACCTGGTCGACGCGATCTCCGACGCGGCCAACGACGCGATCTCCGACGAGGACATCCTCCGCATCGAGGAGAACGCCTGCCCGACCTGCGGCTCCTGCTCGGGCATGTTCACCGCCAACTCGATGAACTGCCTCACCGAGGCCATCGGCCTGTCCCTCCCCGGCAACGGCTCCGTCCTCGCCACCCACACGGCCCGCCGGGCCCTGTACGAGGGCGCGGCGCGCACCGTCGTCGAGATCACCCGGCGGTACTACGAGCAGGACGACGCCTCGGTCCTGCCGCGCGGCATCGCCACGCTCGCCGCCTTCGAGAACGCGATGGCCCTGGACATCGCCATGGGCGGCTCCACCAACACGATCCTGCACCTGCTGGCCGCCGCGCAGGAGGCCGGCGTCCCCTTCGGGCTGGAGGAGATCGACGCCGTCTCGCGGCGCGTGCCGTGCCTGGCGAAGGTCGCGCCGAACGTCGCGAAGGACCGCACGTACTACATGGAGGACGTGCACCGCGCCGGCGGCATCCCCGCCCTCCTGGGCGAGCTGCACCGCGCGGGCCTGCTCAACGAGGACGTGCACGCCGTGCACAGCCCCTCCCTGGCGGACTGGCTGAAGACCTGGGACGTGCGCGGCGGCTCCCCGTCCGCCGAGGCCGTCGAGATGTGGCACGCGGCGCCGGGCTGCGTGCGCTCCGCGGAGGCGTTCTCCCAGTCGGAGCGCTGGGAGGCCCTGGACCTCGACGCCGAGGGCGGCTGCATCCGCTCGGCGGAGCACGCCTACTCCGAGGACGGCGGCCTCGCGGTGCTGCGGGGCAACCTGGCGGTCGACGGCTGCGTCGTGAAGACGGCCGGCGTGGACGAGTCGATCTGGACGTTCGAGGGCCCGGCGGTCGTCTGCGAGTCGCAGGAGGAGGCCGTCGAGAAGATCCTGAACAAGCGGGTGAAGGCCGGCGACGTGGTCGTCATCCGCTACGAGGGCCCCAGGGGCGGCCCCGGCATGCAGGAGATGCTCTACCCGACGTCGTTCCTGAAGGGCCGCGGCCTGGGCAAGACCTGCGCGCTGATCACCGACGGCCGCTTCTCGGGCGGCACGTCCGGCCTGTCCATCGGCCACGCCTCCCCGGAGGCGGCGTCCGGCGGGACGATCGCGCTGGTCGAGGACGGCGACCGCATCCGCATCGACATCCCGAACCGCACCATCGAGCTGCTGGTCGACGAGGAGACCCTCGCCGCCCGCAGCGACGCCCTGGCCGGCGTGTACGCCCCGCGGAACCGCACCCGCAGGGTCTCGGCGGCGCTGCGCGCGTACGCGGCCATGGCCACCAGCGCCGACAGGGGCGCCGTCCGCGACGTCACGAAGCTCCCCTGATCGAAGCTCCTCCGAACGAAGCCCCCTGACGCGGCGGGGCGCGGGGCGGACGCGGTTCCGTCCGGCGGGTCCCGCCGTCCGTCACCGTCCGGCCGGGTGCGCGGCGCGCGTCACCACCCGGCCGGGTCCACGGCGAACACGGCCCCGTCCGGCGCCCCGCCGTACACCCTGCCCCCCGACACCATCGGCGGGGCCAGCGCCGGCACGATCCCGGCCGCCATCCGCGGCCCGCTCTGCCCGACGGGCACCCCGCGCACGGCGTCCACCCCGAGCAGCCGGCCGTCGCCGGCGACCAGCAGGACCCGGCCGTCCGCCACCACCGGCCGCGACACCCGCGCCGCCCCGGTCTCCAGCCGCCACAGCTCCCGNCCCCGCCCGGGCCCCGCACCCAGGTCGACCGCGGCCAGCGAGCCGCCCGACCCCACGACGTACGCGGTCTCCCCGTCCACCGCGGCCTGCGCCTGGTCGGCCGCCCCCGCCAGCGCGACCCGCCGCACCCCCCGGTCGCCCAGGTCCAGCCGCACCACCGCGTCGGTGTAGAGGTCCCGGTCGGCGGAGAGCAGCACCAGCGCCTCGCGCGTCGCCTGCACCGGCGTCAGCGAACCGGGCACCCGCTCCCGCCACAGCACCCGGCCGTCCGCCGGGTCCACGGCACTGACCAGCGTCGACGCGCCGTCCTCGGTGACCGCCGCGGCGAACACCGGCCCGCCCGCCGTCCCGGCCACCCACTGCGCGCCGCGCGCCGCGGGCCGCGCCGTCCACCGCGCGGCGCCCGTCGCGGCGTCGAGCGCCNGCACCCGCCCGTCCCCGGCGACCACGAGCACCGCGTCGGCGCCGTGCACGACCTGCGCGTACGCACCGAGGCCGACGCCCCAGCGGACCGCGCCCGTCGCCGGGTCGAGCGCCTCCAGCCGGGCCTCGCCGCCGGCCGCCGTACGGGGGCTCACCACCCGGACCAGCCCCCCGGCCGCGACCACGGCGGCGCCCTCCTCCGGCGCGGCCGGGCCCCCGGCCGGCACCGACCAGGCCACCGCCCCGTCCACCGCGCCCAGCCGCGCGGCCTTCACCCCGGGCGCGGCGCAGTACAGCGCGTCGTCCGCGGCGGCGCACACCGGCGGGCGCGCCGCCCCGGCGCCCGTGCCGAGCGGCACCGCCCACGCGCGGAACTCCCGCGCCGCGGCGGCGGGTCCGGCGCCCCGCCCGCCGTCCGGGCCGTCCGCGCCCCGCACGGCGACCAGCCCCGGCGAGGGCCCCGGCCGCCGCGAAGNNCGCGGCGGCCCACACCAGCCGCCGCGCCCCCGGCGCGCGCCACCGCCGTCCGGGCGCCCGTACCGTCCCGCCCGCGTCGGCCACGCCCGCGTCGGCCACGCCCGCGTCGGCCACGCCCGCGTCGGTCCTGTCCGTGTCGGTCCTGTCCGTGTCGGCCACCCCCGCGCCGACCACCCCCGCGCCGGTCCCGCCCGTGCCGGGGCCGCTCGCCCCGCGGGCTCCCGGCACCCGCAGGGCGACCATCACCTGCTCCGGCGTGGGCCGCTCCGCCGGGTCCTTCGCGAGGCACCGCCTCAGCAGCGGCGCGATCTCCTCCGGTACGCCGGTCAGGTCCGGCTCGTTGTGCACCACCTGGTACGCCACCACGTACGGGCTGGGCGAGTCGAACGGCCCCCGCCCCGTCGCCGCGTGCACCAGCACCGCGCCCATCGCGAACACGTCCGCCGCCGGTCCCACGTCCCGGGGCCGCTGGAACTGCTCGGGCGCCATGAACGGCGGGGTGCCGATGAGCTTCCCGGTCTCGGTGCGCATGTCGCTGTCGCTCGGCCGGGATATGCCGAAGTCGATGACCTTCGGCCCGTCCGCCGCGAGCAGGACGTTGCTGGGCTTCAGGTCCCGGTGGACGACCCCCGCCCGGTGGATGTCGCGCAGCGCCTCCGCGAGCCCGGCACCGAGCCGGCGCAGCTCCGCCGCGTCCAGCGGCCCGTTCCGCTTGACCCGTTCCGAGAGGGTCGGCCCGTCGATGAACAGGGTCGCCATCCACGGCCGCGCGGCTGCGGGGTCGGCGTCGACGACCGGTGCGGTGAACGCCCCGCTGACCCGCCGCGCGGCCTCGACCTCCTGCCGGAAACGCGCCCTGAACTCGGGGTCCGCCGCGTGTTCCAGGTGCACGACCTTCACGGCGAGGCGCAGGCCCGAGTCCGACGCGGCCAGCCGGACGACTCCCATGCCGCCCGAGCCCAGCCAGTCGCCCAGCCGGTATCGCCCGGCGTACTCCGGATGCTCCGCTTCCGGTACGGCCCCGGGACAGTGCAGCGGCGGCATCGTCCACCCCCGTGTGTGCTCGCTCGGACGCGCGGCGCGCGACCGGCGCACGCGCGACGCACGGAGCCTAGTCGATGACGTGTGCGATGTCGGTCCGGCTTGTTAGCCTCCCCACCACGGAGGCGCCGCATCGGGCGGGGCCTCGCGGGGGAGGCACACATGGACACCAACTCGGTCAAGCGCTACCCGGTCGCGCCGGGGGTCCGGCTCAACGTCCGCAGCGGCCCGGGCACCCACTACGGCATCGTGAAGCTCCTGCCGGAGGGGGTGAACGTGCCGATCAACTGCCAGACGCCGGGCACCTGGGTCTCGGGCCCGTACGGCACGTCGAACATCTGGGACAACATCGCCAACGGCCAGTACGTGTCGGACGCGTACGTCCGGACCGGGGTCGACGGGTACGTGACGGTGCGCTGCGCCTGACGCGCCCCGCCCCGGCGCGGGACGACNGGGGCGGCGGGCGCGGCGCGGGACGGCGGGGGACGCCGCGGGACGGCGGGGGATAATCGTCCCGTGAGCGACCCCACGGACCCCGACCGCCCCGCGGACCCCACCGGCACGACCGGCCCGGCCGGCACGACCGGCGCCGCCCGGGCGGCGGACGCGTCCGGCGGCCCCCGGCCCGAACCCCTCCGGTTCTTCGGCACCACCTGGGTCGGCCACGACGGCGGGTACGGCCTGCGGCGCGTCGCGGTCGCGGCCGGCTCCCTGGCGGCGGCGCTCGCGGGCGCGTTCGTCCTGCGCTTCGCGTACGAGGGCCTGGCCGTCGCCCGGGTCGGCGCCTTCGCCAACGGCCTGGTCGTCGTGATGTTCGCGGTGTGCACGGCCATCGCGTTCCAGCGGACCTGGCAGGGCTTCGGCCGCCGCCCCGCCGACCCGGCCCGCGAGGACGCCCTGCGCAGCCTGAAGGCGATCGGCTTCGTCGGTTCGCTCCTGGCCTACTTCGTCCGCTCCCTGTTCGAGGCGCCCGGCGAGAAGCTCGTCCGCGCCGAGTACGAGGCGGCCCGCGCCCGGTACGAGAAGCGCCGCACCGCCCGCACCGGCAATCCGGCGGCCCGGGGGAAGCGCCCCCGCCGCCGGTAGGCGCCGGCCGGACTCCCCACAGGCGCTGCTCCGGGCNNGG
>NZ_CP095474.1:3396294-3411294 GCF_023614315.1 Streptomyces sudanensis
CCCCGCCGGCCGGCGGCGGCAACCGGGGCGCGGGAGGCCGGACGGAGCCCGGTGCCGTTCGGGCGCCCGTCCGTTCCCGTGTCCGGCTCCGGTCTGCCGCGGTGCCTGCCCGTGCCCGTGTCCGGCTCCGGTCCGTCGCGGTGCCCGTCCGTGCCCGTGGCGTCCCCGCGGTGGTACCGGACCGGCAGGGTGCCGCCGCGACGGGTCCTGCGGGGTCCGATGGGTCCGGCGGGTCCGATGTCGGCCGCGGACATCGTCCGGGAACGAGTCGGACACCGAAGCGGAACCGCCCGCTTCTAGCGTTTCCCCTGCTTGCCGGACCAGGCAAGAGACCGCGTGGGGGAAGGAAACCGAACGATGCGTGTGAAGACTCAGGCACCTGGCGAGTACCGCCTGCGGGAGGCCGAGGCGTCCCGCGTCCGGGAGCTGGCCACGGAGGCGGCGGCCC
Source organism: Streptomyces sudanensis (assembly GCF_023614315.1). Taxonomy (NCBI): domain Bacteria; kingdom Bacillati; phylum Actinomycetota; class Actinomycetes; order Kitasatosporales; family Streptomycetaceae; genus Streptomyces; species Streptomyces sudanensis. Next base: position 3,396,743 of record NZ_CP095474.1, read on the forward strand.
TGGAGAACGCCGAGACGGTCGAGCTGGCGGACCTCCTGCTGGACGTGCCGGCCGGGCTGCGCGGTGCACTGGTCGACTTCTCGGCCGGCGCGTCCCCGCAGGGGCTGGTGCTCGTCCGGGGACTGCCCGTGGGCGAGGTGCCCGCCACCCCCCGGGAGCACGGGGGCCGGCACCTGGCGGGCCACGGTACGACCGGCCTGCTGATGCTGGTGGCCGACCTGCTGGGGACCCTGATCGGCTACGAGGACGAGAAGTCCGGCTCCCTGATCCATGAGGTGCACCCCGTCCCCGGGGAGGAGCGGCGCATCGAGAACAGCGGCGCCGTGGCCTTCGACTTCCACACCGAGAACGTGCACCACCCGCTGCGTCCGGACTTCCTCGGCCTGCTGTGCCTACGGCAGGACCACGACGCCGTGGCGGCCACCCGCGTGGCGTCCGTCCGCCACGCCTACCCCCTGCTGACGCCCGCGCAGCGCGAGATCCTCCGCATGCCCATCTTCAGCAGCGCCTACCCGACGTCGTTCTCCCGCAACATCCCCGGCCCGCGGCCGGCCTCCGGCCCCCACCCGGTGATCTTCGGCGAGGAGCCCGACGTCTTCATGCGGTACAACTCGCACACCACCACCGCCGTCGACCCCGAGGCCCGCGCCGCTCTGAAGGCGCTGTCCGAGGCGCTGGAGGAGAGCTGCCGGGAGGTCGTGCTCGCCCCGGGTGACCTCGTGGTGGTCGACAACCACATCGCGGCGCACGGACGGTCGGCGTTCACCCCGCGCTTCGACGGGCGCGACCGCTGGCTGCGCCGCTGCTACTCGCTGCGGGCGATCCCGCGCTGGGCGGAGAGCATGATGCCCCGCCCCCGCGTCCTGCCCGCCCTGACGCGGATGTCCGGGGTCCTCTGACCGCCGGGGCATCATGTGACGGCAGCGGACAGCGAACGAGAGGGAGTTGCGCCTTGGACGCCATAGGGGTGGGAGGGCTGCTGGTCGCCGCGGCGGCCGCGGGGTGGGTGGACGCCGTGGTGGGCGGTGGCGGTCTCATCCTCATTCCGGCACTGATGGTCGCCTTTCCCCAGACGGCGCCGGCCGTGGCGCTGGGCACCAACAAGCTCACCGCGATAGCGGGCACCACCGTCGCGGCCGTCACGTACGCGCGCCGCACCCGCCTGGACCGCTCCATCGCCCTGCCCGCGGCCGGTCTCGCCGTGCCGGCCGCGGGTTTCGGGGCGCTGTCCGCGTCCGCCATGCCGACCGACTGGTTCAGGCCGCTCATCATGGCGCTGCTCATCGCGGTGGCGGTGTTCGTCACGGCGCGGCCCGGCTTCGGCGCCCTGCCGGACCCGGACCCGGACGCGGTCGACCGCCGTCGCAGGCTGCTCGTCGTCGCCTTCGCGGGCTGCGGGATCGGCTTCTACGACGGCGTCTTCGGGCCCGGTACCGGCACGTTCCTCATCATCATGTTCACCAGCATGCTGTCCCTGGAGTTCCTCCAGAGCTCGGCGCTGGCGAAGGTGGTCAACGTCGGCACCAACTTCGGAGCGCTCACCGTGTTCGCCCTGCAGGGGGATGTGCTGTGGGCGCTGGGGGCCGGCATGGCCGTGTGCAACATCCTGGGCGCCCGCCTCGGGGCGAGGACGGCGCTGCGCCGCGGTTCCGGATTCGTCCGCACCGTGCTCCTCGTCGTCGTGACGGGCATGGTCGTCAAGCTGGGATTCGACCAGTTCGGCTGAGGCGTGCGAACCGGGGTCCGGGAGGGGTCGCGACCCCGGGGAGGACGCCCGCCCGGCCGGGCCGCGCCGACGGGGGCGCACGGCCCCGACCGCCCGCGCGCCGGGCGGGACGGCACGGGCCCCTGTGCGCGGGCGGCGAGTGCTCCCGCCGCCGAGCTCCGGCGGGAGGGGCGCCGCACGGACCCGGCGGCCCGGCGGGCCCGCATTCCGGCCGGCCGCTTCCCCTGCGCGCCGGAGCACGCCGGGCGGGGAGTTCCGCTTCCGCGGGCGGAGCGGCGGGCCGACCGTGCGGGTGCGTCCGGGTGGCCCACGACGGCGGGGCACCGCGCCGGGTGGTGCTGCGCGCCGGGGGCCCGTACCCCCGGTCAGGTCACGCCGGCGGCCGTCGCGGCGGACCGGCGGTCCATCGCGTCCAGGAAGCGCCGCAGGCGGCTCGGGGCCCGCATGCGGCGGCACAGGTCCGCTCCCTCCCGCAGCAGGGCCGCCGACGCGGCGACGTCCCCCGCGGCCTCCCGCGAGGCGGCGAGGGCGAGGAGGACCTCGGACTCCAGCAGCGGGTCCTGGATGCTCCGGGCGAGTTCCAACGCCTCCCCGAGCCGTTCCTCCGCCCGGACGAGCCCGCCGCGGCGCACGTCGACCGCTCCCAGTCCGAGCAGCGCGGCGCAGCGTCCGCTGAGGTCCCCCAGGGCCGTGGTCCCCTCCAGGGCCCTGCCGTACGCCTCCCGTGCCGGCCCGAGCCGCCCTTCGGCGAGGTGGAGGTCGGCCCGGGCGAGGTGCACCTGCGGTCCGCTGCGTCCCCGGAAGAGCCCCACGAGACGCTCCGCCTCCCCCAGGAGGCTCTCCGCCTCCCCGTGCCGCCCCTGCTCCAGTTCCGTCTGGGCCATCCACCGCAGCACCTGCGTCCGGGCCTCCAGGTCGCCGGCGGCGCACAGCAGCGGAAGGCACTCCCTCCAGCGTGCGAGCGCCCGTTCCGTCCTGCCCTGGACCCGGTCCGCGCCCGCGGCCTTCCGCAGCGCCAGCGCGTACCCGTGGCGGTCGCCGACCGTGCGGAACAGCCGCAGCGACTCATCGAGCAGGGGGACGGCCCGGTCGTACCGGCGCCGGGTGAGGTGCAGGTCGCCGAGGCCGAGGAGGAGGGCCGCCTCACCCCTCCGGTTGCCCTCCCGCCGTACGGCGTCGAGCGCGCTGTCGTGGGTGAGCAGCCAGTCGTCGAAGTGGAAGCGGACGCTGAAGAGGCAGCGGGAGGTGGCCGCCAGGTCCCAGGCGAGCTCGTCCTGGCCCAGCTCCGCCGCCTGCAGGCACAGCGCGGTGATGGTGGAACGGTTCGCCTCGTACCAGCCGAGGGGGTCGTCGGCCGTCTTCGCGAGGACGTCGGCCGGGACCGGCGCCGTCGAGGCCGTGCCGTGGATCACCGTGAAGTCGCCGCCGCAGATCCTCCGGTGGGCGACTCCCGCGAGTGCCAGCGCGGTTTCCGCGACCCGCCGTAGGGCGGCCTCCTGCTGGGGCTCCGGCTCCGCCTCACGCAGGTGCTCCAGGGCGAACAGCCTGACGAGGTCGTGGAGCCGGTACCGCGGCCGGGTGCTGCCGGGCGGGCTGACGACGTCCGCGAGCCGGGTGTCCAGCAGCTCGTCGAGGAGGTCCTCCGCCTCGGCCACGGGCACGTCCAGGAGCGGTGCGCAGACCCATTCGGAGAAGTCGGGCACCTCCAGCAGCGCGAGCCTGCGCAGCAACCGGCGCGCGGCCGGGCTCAGTCCCCGGTGGGAGAGTTCGAGGGTGCTGCGCACCTCCAGGCTCTCGTGGGTCAGCTCGTCGAGCCGGCGGCGCTCGTCGGCGAGCCGCGCGGCGGCCTTGCGCAGCGGCCAGTGGGGTTTCGAGGCCAGCTTGGCGCCGATGATCCGCACGGCGAGCGGAAGGCCGCCGCAGTACCCGACCAGTTCGGCGGCCGAGTGCGGTTCCGCGGCGAGGCGCTCCTCCCCGACCAGCCGTCCCAGCAGCTCGTGCGCGTGGTCCCGGCCGAAGACGCCCAGTTCCAGCACCCGGGCGTTGGGCACGGTGGTCATCCTGACGCGGCTCGTGACCAGGACGCCGCAGGTCCCCGTGCCCGGCAGCAGGGGGGTGATCTGCCGGACGTCGCCGGCGTTGTCCAGCACCAGCAGCACGCGCCGGCCGGCGATCAGGCTCCTGAAGAGGGTGGCGCGTTCGTCCAGGGTGCCGGGGATCGCGGCACCCGGGAGGCCCAGCTCGCGCAGGAAGCGCGCCAGGGCCTCCTCGGCCGGCACCGGGTGGGTGTCGGTGCCGCGGAGGTCGATGTACAGCTGCCCGTCGCCGAAGACCGGTCTCAGCCGGTGCGCGACGTGCACGGCGAGGGCCGTCTTGCCCGTCCCGCCGGGGCCCATGACCATGGCCACCGGCGCGGTCGCGGAGCCGGGGGCGAGTATGCCGAGCAGGCGGCGCACCTCGTCCTCGCGGCCGACAAACTCGCCGAGGTCGCCCGGTAACTGGCAGGGGAGTCGCGGCTGTCCGGTGTCGGGGCGGGCCGGGCGGCCGGCCGCGGGCGGCGCGGGCCGCGCGGCGGGCGGCGGGGAGCCGAACGCGGCCGGGGGCTCCGTGCCGTCGAGCAGGCGCTTGTGCGCGCCGCGCAGCTCCGGGCCGGGCGACACCCCCAGCTCGTCCCGCAGGAGCCGGGCCGTGTCGTGGTAGAGCCGGAGGGCCTCCGACTGCCTGCCGGAACGGGACAGGGCCAGCATCAGCTGGGCGCGCGGCCGTTCCAGCAGCGGGTACTGCTGGACGAACGCGGACAACCCGGTGATCAGGTCCTCGTACAGGCCGAGTTCGAGTTCGATGTCGAAGCGGGCGTCGTGCGCCGCGATGTACTCCTCCTCCCACCGCCGCAGCTCCGGCTGCCACGCCCGGCGCGTGACGCCCGACAGGACGGGGCCGCGCCAGAGCGACAGCGCCGACCTGAGTCGCGACAGCGCCCGCCGAGGGTCGTTCGCCTCGTGGTGGCGGCGCGCCTCCTCGCGGAGTTCGCGGAAGGCGAGGGCGTCCAGCAGGACTCCGTCCGTGGCCAGGCGGTAACCGGGCCGCTGCGTGACCAGGACGTCCCGGGTGACGCCCATCTGACGGAACGTGCGGCGCAGGGCGGAGATGCACGCGGCGATCTGGTTGCTCGGGTTGGCCGGCATGGCCTCCTCCCAGACACTGTCCGCGAGGTGCTCCACGGGCACCACTTCGTTCGCCCGCAGGAGCAAAGTTCCCAGGACGGTCCGCAGGCGCGGTGCCGACACCTCGTACGGCAGTCCGCGGTGGCGGATCTCCAGAGGGCCCAGCAGTCGCAGCTCCAGCAGCCCTTCATGTAACGGCATCACACCCCCAGTGAGCTGGCATCGCTGTGTTCGTCGCTATTTCCGCATGATCACATATGCAACGAAGCCCGTGCCGACGCTCCCGGTGAACAAGGTGTGAATGCCTCTGCACCCGGCCGGTTCCCGCTCCCGGCCCGCCCTCCCGCGCCTTCGCCCGGGAGGGCGGGCCGCTCCCGGGCGAAGGCGCCGGGGCCGCGCCGGGGCACCGCCCGCGCGGCCCCGCCGTCACCTCGGATCGCGGCGGAAGACCGCCGTCGACCAGAGGAAGCCGAGCACGGAGAGGGCCAGGCACCAGGCGACCGCGAGCCATCCGTCGTCCCCGATCCCGTCGCCGAGCAGCAGTCCGCGCAGGGTCTCGATGGCCGGGGTGAACGGCTGGTACTCGGCGATCGGCCGGAACCAGCCCGGCATCGCGTCGACCGGGACGAAGGCGCTGGAGACGAGCGGCAGGACGACCAGCGGCATCGCGTTGTTGCTCGCCGCCTCGACGTTCGGGCTGACCATGCCCATCCCGACCGCGATCCAGGTGAGCGCCAGGGCGACCAGCGCCGTCAGGCCGAGCGCCGCCAGCCACTCCGGGGCCGTGGCGCCGGTGGGCCGGAAGCCGACGGCCACGGCGACGGCGCCCACGACCACCACCCCGGCGACCGACTTCAGGACGCTGCCGGCGACGTGCCCGACGAGCACGGAGGCCGGGTGGATCGCCATCGTGCGGAAGCGGGCGACGATGCCCTCGGTCATGTCCTGGGAGACGGACACCGCGGTGCCCACCGTGGTCCCCCCGACGGTCATCATCAGGATGCCCGGTACGACGTAGGCGACGTACGCGGAGCGGTCGCCGCCGCCCATGCCCGCGCTCATCACGTCGCCGAAGACGTAGACGAAGAGCAGCAGCAGGACGACCGGCGTCAGCAGCAGGTTCAGGGTGAGGGACGGGTAGCGCCGCGCGTGCAGCAGGTTGCGGCGCAGCATGGTGGACGAGTCGCGCAGGGCGGGGGAGAGGGAACTCATCGGGGGGCCTCCTCGGAGGGCCGGTCGGTGCCGCCGGTCAGGGCGAAGAACACGTCGTCGAGGTCGGGGGTGTGCACGGTCAGCCCGTCCGCCTCGACGCCGGCCGCGTCCAGCCGGTCGAGCAGGGAGCGCAGTTCGCGCTGGCCGCCGTCGCAGGGGACCCGCAGCGACAGCGCCTCGTCGTCGCCGGCGGGGCCCGAAGGGGTNNGGGGTCGGGGGAGGAGGGTCCCGCGCAGCGCGCGGACGGCGCTGCGGTGGGCGGAGGGGTCGGAGAAGCGGAGCCGGACGTGCCCGCCGGGGACCAGCCGCTTCAGCTCCTCGGCGGTGCCCTCGGCCGCGATCCGGCCGCCGTGGAGCACGGCGATGCGGTCGGCGAGCCGGTCGGCCTCCTCCAGGTACTGCGTGGTGAGGAGGACGGTGACGCCGCCCGCGACCAGTTCGCGGACGATCTGCCACATGGTGTGGCGGCTGCGCGGGTCCAGGCCGGTGGTCGGCTCGTCGAGGAAGACGACCCGCGGGTCGCCGACCAGCGTCATGGCGATGTCGAGGCGGCGCCTCATGCCGCCGGAGTAGGTGGCGGCGGGCTTCTTCGCCACCTCCGCCAGACCGAAGCGCTCCAGCAGTCCGGCGGCGGTGCGGCGTCCCTCGCGGCGGGGGAGGTGGTGCAGGTCCGCCATGAGGAGCATGTTCTCCTCGCCGGTGAGCAGCCCGTCGACGGCGGAGAACTGGCCGGTCACCCCGATCGCGGCGCGCACCCCGTCCGGTGACGCGGTGACGTCGTGGCCCGCGACCCGGGCCGTGCCGCCGTCGGCGGCGACGAGCGTGGACAGGATGCGCACGGTGGTGGTCTTGCCGGCGCCGTTGGGCCCGAGCAGGGCGAAGACCGAGCCGGCCGGGACGTGCAGGTCGATGCCGTCGAGGACGGTCCTGCCGCCGTACGACTTGCGCAGGTCGGTGGCGCGGATGGCGGCGGAGGGCGTGCGGCCCCCGGCCTGTTTGGATGTGGGCATGACAAAAGAAGGCATGGGTGCTCCGTTCGAAGGGCGGGGCGGGCGCGGCGGGGCGGCGCGNCCGNNNNGNNNGNNTGGCCCCGAAGGGTGTGTANNNGNGNNANGGCCCNNGGGCGGGGCGGCCGGGCGGGTGCGGTCCTCAGGACGTGGCGCGGAGGACGTCGATGTTCCCGTACCGGGTGCGGGCGCGGATCCTGACGGCGTCCTCGCCGTCCTCCGGGGCGTCGGAGGAGGTGAGCGCGCTGCGCACCTGGCCGAAGCCCGAGCTGACGTCGAGCCAGGCGGCGGTGCCCTCGCGGACGCCGACCTCGATGGCGCCGTGCGAGGTCTCCAGGTGGACCTTTCCGCGGGCCACCTCGGCGACGCGCAGGGTGCCGGTGGCGGTGGTGGCGGCCACCGAGGCCCCGGCGCGCTCGACGGCGATGTCGCCGTGGGCGTTGTTCACCCGCAGGTCGCCGGTGGCCGTGCCGACGGTCGTGGTGCCGTGCGAGTTCTTCAGGACGGCGGGGCCGTCGACGGTGCCGACGCGCAGGCTGCCGGAGCTGGTGGTGATCTCGGCCGCGCCCTCGACCCGGCCGACGGTGATCGAGCCGTGGGCGGCGGTCAGCCGCAGCGGGCCGGTGGTGTCGAGGCGTACGTCGCCGGACGAGGTCTTCACGCGGACCTCGCCGAGCCGGCCCTCGCCGAGGACCTGGGCCCAGGCACCGGTCGCGTCGACGTGCGAGCCCGTGGGCAGCTCGACCGTCACGTCGACGGTGCCGGTCCGGCCGAACGGGTGACGCTGCTTGGGCGTCCTGACGGTCAGTGCGCCGTTCGCGTATGTGACCTCGGTCTGGTCGGCCGCGCGGACGTCCTGGTCCCGCTTCGGGTCGCGGGGCCGCACCTCGACGACGGTGTCGAGGCGGTCGCTCGCGGTGAACCGGAGGGAACCGGCCTCCAGGTGCGCCGTGGCCGAGATCGGTCCGGGAGTGTCGAAAGAAGGCATGGCTGTCCCGTCCTCTTGGGTCTTCGTGGCGTTTTCGCCGGTGGGAGTGGTGGGGGAGAGGGGCGGGCGCGGTCAGCGCACCCAGCCCGTGATGCTCTGCCCGACGGTCTGGGCCCGGCCCGTCGTACGCGGCCGGGCGCCGCCCTCGACCGCGGCTGAGACGGCACGCACCAGCCATGCGTTGACCGACAGGCCCTCGCGGCCCGCGGCCTCCTCGGCGCGGGCCTTGAGGTGCGCCGGCAGACGCAGGTTGACGCGGGCGGTGCCGCCCTCGTCGCCCTCGGCGGGGGCCGGGCCCGCGGCCGGAGCCGGTTCGGCGGGTGCCGCGGGCTCCGCCGGGCCGCCGGGGGGCGGCGGTGCCACCACGAACTCGGGGTCCAGCCCGCGCAGCCGTACGTCGACGGAGCCGGGGGCGAGCTCGCGGGTGATCTCGTCCATCGCGGCGGAGAGGACGTTGAGCAGCGTCAGGCGGGTCGCCGACTCCAGCGGCGCGGTGAGCCGCTCGGCCAGCTCGCGGGCGTCCTCCCCGCCCGCCTCGGCGGCCACCGCGAGTTCCCGGCGGAGAGTGTCGATGTACGGCGTGAGGTCCATGACGCCATAGTGACACCGCAATGGCGCCATGCGCAAGCCCACTCGGCGCCTCTCTGGGGGTGAAGTCCCATGCAGGTTTCCTGCCTGCGGAAACGTCCCGGAGGAGGGTCGGATTCACTCCGGTGCCGTGAGCGCTCGGGGGGCCTTCGGGGGCAAGGTGGCTCCGCATGGTGCCACGTGATGCCATCCGATGCCACGTGGTGTCACCGCGACCGCCGAATGCCACGGGAGGGCTCCCGCCCCGGCCTCGGCCCTGTTTCCGCTCCCGCCTCGGCCTCGGCCCTGTTTCCGCTCCCCGCCTCGGCCTCGGCCCTGTTTCCGCTCCCCGCCTCGGCCTCGGCCCTGTTTCCGCTCCCCGCCTCGGCCTCGGCCCTGTTTCCGCTCCCCGCCTCGGCCTCGGCCCTGTTTCCGCTCCCCGCCTCGGCCTCGGCCCTGTTTCCGCTCCCCGCCTCGGCCTCGGCCCTGTTTCCGCTCCCCGCCTCGGCCTCGGCCCTGTTTCCGCTCCCCGCCTCGGCCTCGGCCCTGTTTCCGCTCCCCGCCTCGGCCTCGGCCCTGTTTCCGCTCCCCGCCTCGACCTCGGCCCTGTTTCCGCTCCCCGCCTCGACCTCGGCCCTGTTTCCGCTCCCGCCCCGACCTCGGCCCTGTCTCCGCTCNTCGTCGGCAGCATCAGATGTGCTCCCGCCCCCGTTCCACCCTTCGCCCCGCCTCGTCCGGTCCTTGACAGCGCCTCCCTCCCCACTCACTATTCATCACATGATGAATTACTCTGGCGCGGCCGTCGAGGCCCGGGGCCTGACGGTCACCCGGGGAGGCCGCACCGTCCTGTGCGACCTCGACTTCTCCGTACCCCGGGGCCGCATCACCGGTCTCCTCGGCCCCTCCGGCTGCGGGAAGACCACCCTCATGCGGGCCGTCGCCGGCACCCAGGCCAAGGTCGCCGGCACCCTGAACGTCCTCGGCCGGCCCGCCGGCGACCCCGCGCTCCGCTCCCGCATCGGCTACGTCACCCAGTCGCCGTCCGTCTACAGCGACCTGACGACCCGTCAGAACCTCGCCTACTTCGCCCGGGTCCTCCACCCCGGCCGCCGCCACCGCGACCGACGGGCCGAAGCCGTCACCCGCGCCCTCGCCGACGTGGACCTCACCGACCACGCCGACGCCCTCGCGGGGCGGCTCTCCGGCGGGCAGCGCAGCCGCGTCTCCCTCGCCGTCGCCCTCCTCGGCACCCCGGACCTCCTCGTCCTCGACGAGCCGACGGTCGGCCTCGACCCGGTCCTCCGCCGCGACCTGTGGGACCTCTTCCACCGCATCGCCGCCGACCGGGGCACCGCCCTCCTCGTCTCCTCCCACGTCATGGACGAGGCCGAGCGCTGCCACCGCCTCCTCCTCCTGCGCGAGGGCCGGCTCCTCGCCGAGGACACCCCCGAGGCCCTCCGCCACCGCAACGGCACCGCCACCGTCGAGGGCGCCTTCCTCCACCTGGTCGACACCGCGGCCGCCGCCGCCACCGCGACCGCCCCGGCCACCGCCCGCGTCACCCCCGAGGAGCAGCCGTGAACGGCCCCCGCACCCTGGCCACCGCCGCCCGGGTCCTGCGCCAGCTCGGACACGACCCGCGCACCATCGCCCTGATGCTCCTCGTCCCGGTGGTGATGACCACGCTGCTCCGGTACGTCTTCGACGGCAGCCCGCGCGTGTTCGACACGACCGGCGCGTCCCTGCTCGGCATCTTCCCGCTGATCACGATGTTCCTGGTGACGTCCATCGCCACCCTGCGCGAACGCACCTCCGGCACCCTCGAACGGCTCCTCGCCATGCCCCTCGGCAAGGCCGACCTGGTCGCCGGCTACGCCCTGGCCTTCGGCCTGCTCGCCGCCGTCCAGTCGGCCCTCACCACCGCCGTCGCCGTGTGGTTCCTCGGCCTGGACGTGGCCGGCTCGCCCTGGCTGCTGCTCCTCGTCGCCCTGCTCGACGCGCTCCTGGGCACCGCGCTCGGCCTGTTCGTCTCCGCGTTCGCCGCGTCCGAGTTCCAGGCCGTCCAGTTCATGCCGGCCGTGATCTTCCCGCAGCTGCTCCTGTGCGGCCTGTTCACCCCGCGCGACCGGATGCACCCCGCCCTGGAGGCCGTCTCGAACGCACTGCCCATGTCCTACGCCGTCGACGGAATGAACCAGGTCCTCCACCACCCCGACGTCACCGGCGACTTCCTCCGCGACGTCCTGGTCGTCACCGCCTGCGCCGTCCTGGTCCTCGTCCTCGGCGCCGCCACCCTTCGCCGCCGCACCCCCTGAGACCGTCCCGCCCCCACCCCGCCCGGGCACGGTGCCGCCGTCGCCGCCCGGATGGAAGGATGGCCACCGCACGCATGTCCCGCGGGCACCCCACGGCGAGGAGAGAGCAATGACCCAGACAGTCGCGGTCCTCGGCACCGGAAAGATCGGCGAGGCCCTCCTCAGCGGCATGATCCGGGCCGGCTGGCCCACCGCCCACCTCCTCGTCACCACCCGCCGCCCCGAGCGCGCCGAGGAGCTCCGCGCCCGCTACGGCGTCGAGGCCGTCTCCAACGCCGACGCCGTCCGGCGCGCCGACACCCTCATCCTCGCCGTGAAGCCGCAGGACATGGGCCGGCTCCTCGACGAACTCGCCCCCCACGTCACCCGCGACCACCTGGTCGTCAGCGCCGCGGCCGGCATCACCACCGTGTTCATCGAGGAGCGCCTCGCCTCCGGGACCCCGGTCGTCCGCGTCATGCCCAACACCCCCGTCCTCGTCGACGAGGGCATGTCCGTCATCTCCGCCGGCACCCACGCCACCGGCGAGCACCTCGCCCACACCGAGGAGATCTTCGGCGGCGTCGGCAAGACCCTCCGCGTGCCCGAGTCCCAGCAGGACGCCGCGACGGCCCTGTCCGGCTCCGGACCGGCCTACTTCTACTTCCTCGTCGAGGCCATGACCGACGCGGGCATCCTCCTCGGCCTGCCCCGCGCCCAGGCGCACGACCTCATCGTCCAGGCCGCCATCGGCGCCGCCGTGATGCTCCGCGACAGCGGCGAGCACCCGGTCAAGCTCCGCGAGGCCGTCACCTCGCCCGCCGGCACGACCATCAGCGCCATCCGCGAGCTGGAGAACCACGGCGTACGGGCCGCCCTCATCGCCGCCCTGGAAGCCGCCCGCGACCGCAGCCGCGCCCTGGCTTCCGGCAACGGCTGACCCCACCGCCTCGCCGCCCGCGACCGGGGCCGGGACCGCGACCGGAACCGGGGCCGGGACCGCGACCGGAACCGGGACCGGAACCGGGACCGCGCCCGGAACCGCGACCGCGACCGCTCCGCCAGGTCCAGGTCCAGGTCCCGGTCGCGGCCCGGGCCGCCCGCCTCCGCCCGGCCGNNNNGGGANCACCCCTCCCCGGCCGGGATCNNCCCTCCCCGGCCACCTCCGCCCCGGCGCCCCGCAGCACGGCCGCCGTCGTCACGACCCGCGCGAACCCGTCCGCGTGCAGCGACACCGCCGTCGCCCGCGACAGCTCGTCCGCGCTCAGCGACCATCCGAACGGCCCGGTCGCGTCGAACGTGTGCATCGCGTCCAGCGGGAACAGCACGTCGTACCCGAGGTTCCCGCCCATCCGGGCCGTCGTCTCGTTGCACATGTTCGTCTGGATGCCCGCGATCACGATCTGCCGCACCCCGGCCTCGCGCAGCCACGCGTCCAGGTCCGGCTCGCCGTAGAACGCCGAGTTCACCGACTTCGCCACCAGCAGCTCGGGCCCCGCGCCCTTCCCCCGCCGCTCCTCCACCACGTCCTGGAAGCCGTTGCCCGGCTGCCCCGGCCGCAGCGGCGACCGCGGGTTCACCGAGTCGTGCCGTACGAACACCACCGGCCGCCCCGATCCCTGCCACGCGTCGATCAGCGCGGCGATGTTCCCCTCCGCCGCCGGATTGTTCCGCCGCCCCCAGTACGGGTCCGCGAACCCCTTCTGCACGTCCACCACGACCAGCGCGGCATCGGCCGCGACCTCGACTTCGGCACTTCCGTTCAGTTCCATGCCGGAATCCTCCGGCCCCCGCCCGGGCCCCCACCAGTGGCACTGACGACACCTGCCGATGGGATGCCGCCACCGGCGATGGCATCCTGGCCCCGTGCCCGCACCCGTGCCCGCGCCCGTGCCCGCCTACCGCGTGGCGATGCTCGCCTTCCCCGGCGTACGCGCCTTCGACGTCTCCGTCGTCACCGAGGTCTGGGGCGTCGACCGCGCCGACCGCGGCGTCCCCCCGTTCGAACTGCGCCGCGCCGCCGTCGAGCCCGGCACGCCCGTCCCCGTCGACGGCGGCCTCTCCCTCGCCCCGGACCGCCCCCTCGCCTGGCTCGACGAGGCCGACCTCGTCGTCGTCCCCGGCCTCCTCGACCCCGACACGGACATCGCGGACCCCGTCCTCGACGCCCTGCGCCGCGCCCACCGGAGGGGCACCCCGGTCGCCGCGCTGTGCGCCGGCGCGTTCGTCCTCGCCCGCGCCGGCCTCCTCGACGGCCGCCGCGCCGTCACCCACTGGTACGTCGCCGACCGCCTCCGCGCCCGCCACCCCGCCGTCACCGTCGAACCGAACGCCCTGTTCGTCGAGGACGGCGGCCTGTGGACCTCCGCCGGCACCGCCGCCGGCGTCGACCTCTGCCTCCACCTGGTACGCACCGTCCACGGCGCCGAGACCGCCGCGACCATCGCCCGCGCCATGGTCACCGCCCCGTTCCGCACCGGCACGCAGGCCCAGTTCATCGAGCACCCCACCCCGCGCGCCGACCGCGACGCCGACGCCCTGGCCGCCGTACGGGCCCACGCCCTCGCCCACCTCGACGAACCCCACACCGTCGCCTCGCTCGCCGCCCGCGCCGGCATGTCCCCGCGCACCTTCGCCCGCCACTTCCGGGCCACCACCGGCACCACCCCCCTCCGCTGGATCGTCGCCCAGCGCGTCGCCGCCGCCCAGAAGCTCCTCGAACGCACCGACCACCCCCTGCCCGAGGTGGCCCGCCGCGCGGGCTTCGGCAGCGAGGTCACCATGCGCCAGCACTTCGCCGCCCACCTCGACACCAGCCCGCGCGACTACCGCGCCGCGTTCCGTCAGAGCGCCGGAACCAGCCCCACCGCCCGGTAGGCCCGGTCCACCACCGGCCGCGCCAGGGCCCGCGCCCGCGCCGCCCCGTCCCGCAGCACCCCGTCCACGTACGCCGGGTCGGCCACCAGCTCCGCGTGCCGCGCCCGCAGCGGCCGCAGCAGCTCCACGACCGCGTCGGCCACGTCCCGCTTCAGCGCCCCGTACGACGAGTAACCCCCGGCCAGCTCCGCCGGATCGCCCGCGCCCGTGCAGGCGGCGAGCAGCTCCAGCAGGTTCGCCGGGCCCGGCCGCCCCTCGCGGTCGTACACCACGTCCCGCCCCCCGTCGGTGACCGCCCGCATCACCTTCCGCCGCACCGTGTCCGGCTCGTCCAGCAGGTACACGATGCCCGGCCCGGTGTCGTCGGACTTCCCCATCTTCACCGCCGGGTCCTGGAGGTTCATCACCCGCGCCCCGACCGCCGGGCGCGTCGCCCTCGGCACGGTGAACGTGCGCCCGTACCGCCGGTTGAACCGCACCGCCAGGTCCCGCGTCAACTCCACGTGCTGCGTCTGGTCGTCCCCCACGGGCACCTCGTCCGTCCCGTACGCGAGGATGTCCGCCGCCATCAGCACCGGGTACGTCAGCAGCGACAGCCGTACGCTCCCGCCCCGCTCCCGCTCCCGCGCCGCCTTCTCCCTGTACTGGATCATGCGCCGCATCTCCCCGTCGGTCGCCGTGCACTCCAGCAGGTACGACAGCCGCGCGTGCTCGTCC